>JAFKLU010000397.1 GCA_017304105.1 Sphingomonadales bacterium | reverse complement strand
ATTGGCCATGCGCGACAGGCGCCAACGTGGCGCCCGCCTGATCGCGCCGCTGTTCGTCGCGCCACGCCTGATACCGCCGATGGTCTACGCAATTGGCGCCTACATCACCAGCGTGCCGCTCGGCCTGCAGGACAGCGTGCTGGGTCTGGCCCTGGCCCATTCCGCCCTAGCGATCCCGTTCGTCTTCATTATCTCCGAAACCGGTCTGGCGGGCATTGGCGAGCGCGTCGAGCAAGCGGCCCAATCGCTGGGTGCTCGCTGGACGTCGCGTGTATGGCGCATAACCCTGCCGCTCCTGATCCCGAGCATTGCCGTCGGCGGCCTCATCGCGTTCATAACGTCCTTCGACGAAATCGTCGTCGCCCTTTTCCTGTCCGGCATTCACGTGCAGACCCTGCCAAAGACTTTCTGGCGTGCCGCGATTCTGGAAGTAACGCCGATCGTACCTGCCGCGGCGGTGACGATCATGGCAGCCGGACTGACCGTCGTTTCGGTGGCAGCGCTCATGCTGCACCTGAGCAGATCGAGAGCCGGCCGGAACCCGTCTTCTGTCTTCATAGGCCGCTAGGCCAAATTCGAGAACGAGTCGCATTGTGAAAATCGGTACTGCAGAAGCCTTGAAGTCGGCCGTCGTGAGAGGCTCACTGGTGTTGGGCGAATATCCCGACGGCACGGAAATTTGCGCTCCGATAGCGATCGCGACCGGTGCCAGGCCCGGTCCGACGATGTGGCTCCAGGCATGTGTGCATGGTCCCGAACTCGTCGGGCCGCTGGCCATCTCGCGATTCCTCGGCGAGCTCGACCTACAGCGGTTCTCGGGAACCGTGGTCTGTCTCCTTGCCGCAAACCCCATCGCGTTCAGGTCGCGCGATCGGTTGACGATCGTGGACGGGCAGAATCTCAATCGCAGCTATCCGGGCCAGACGGACGGCGGTGTGACGCAACGCATGGCGCATGTCGCGCTGACGGCCGCCCTGGAGGTTTCGGACGCGCTGGTCGACCTGCACTCCGGCGGAGACCATCTCGTCTGCTCCTATCACATCATCTACCGCAACGATGGCGGCGCGGCGGGCAAGAAATCGGAAGAGATGGCGTCCGGCCTGGGGGCACCGCAGATATGCAACGCGATGTCGCCCGTTTTTGACGGCGCCGCATTTGCCTGTTTCGTCGCGTCCGGCAGGCCGGCCGTTCTGGTGGAAAGCGGCGGCGGCGCGACGGTTACGCAGGTGGACATAGAGAACCAGGTCCGGGCGATCCGTGGAGCATGCTCCTGTCTCGGAATGCTCCCCGCGGCCTCGGCAGCCCCTCCGCCGCAGATCGGCCGCGAGGTCGCCCTGATCCATGGGGAGCGGGGCGGGATATTCGAACCGATGGCTCCGCTCGAAGCGGTCCTCGAAAAGGGCGACGAGTTCGGGCGCATCCGAAACCTGTATGGCGACACCCTCGAAATATGCCGGAACCCGTTCGGCCGGGCTCGCCTCATAGCGCTCCGCCGAGCCTACATGCCCATCCATGCCGGAGAAGAGGTCGCCGAAATCAGCCACATCGGCTGACGCCCGCATCCGCACAGAAAGGACGACAGATGGGTCTTCAGTTCGACCGAACAGAGTATGAGCGCCGCATATCCGCCGCTCGAACCCGGTTGCAGCGCAAAAACCTGGACGCCTTGCTCGTATTCGCACCGGAGAGCCTCTATTATCTCACGGGTTTCGACTCGACCGGTTTCGTCTACTTCCAGTTCGCTCTCCTGACGGCCGACGAACGGCCGCTCGTCCTCCTGACGAGGCGGCCGGACCTGCTTCAGGCGCGCAAGACCTCGATAATCGAGGACGTCCGGATCTGGTACGACACCGTCGACTCGGATCCCTCGAAGGATCTGCAGGATATCCTCAGGGAACACGGCCTCCAGGGACGGCGCGTCGGCATCGAACTCGACAGCTTCGGGCTGCGGGCGGCCTCCTACGAGGCCGTGCGCGCGCGACTGGAAGGATGGTGCGACCTGATCAACGGCTCGTCTGTGGTCCGAGAGCTGCGCGTGATCAAGTCCGAGGCCGAAATAGCGTATGTAAGGCGTGCGGCGCGACTGGCGGATGAAGCGCTCGTCGCGATGATCGACAAGAGCGGCCCCGGTGTCTTCGAAGGTGACATTGCCGCGGCCGGCGCGTCGGTCCTCGCCAGCGGCGGATGTGATCCGTCTCCGTCGGGGCCGGTGATCGGTTCGGGCGAGAGGGCGCTCCTCGTGAGAGCGACCACCGAATACAGGGTGCTCGATCCAGAAGATCAGATCACCATCGAGTTTGCGGCAAGCTACCGCCACTACTGCGCCTGTCTCATGAGGACGTTCCGGATCGGCAGCGACCTGTCGCAGCAACGGCGCATGTTCGACGTCACGCGAGAAGCTCTCCTGGCGATGACAGATGCCGCCAGACCGGGCGAGCCGCTGGGCGCCATCGATCAGGCTCACCGCGACGTATTCGACAAGGAGGGGTTCGGCGCGTCGCGCATGTCGGCTTGCGGTTATTCGCTCGGCGCTACCTTTCGGCCGTCATGGATGGACGTCCCGCCGCTGCTTTACGCCGGCAATCCTATGCTCACGCAGCCCGGCATGGTGCTGTTCCTCCACGCGATCCTCGCCGATGTGGACAGAAATCTGGCCATGTCGCTCGGACACACGATCCTGATCGGGCAGGAGCGCGCCGAAATACTGAGCCAACTGCCGCTCGAACATATTGTCCGATAGACCGATGCGCATGAAAGCGTAGCGGCATGGCCGGACCGTTCAGGGCGTGGAGGCCGCTTGTCACGCGCCCTCAAGAAATCGGCATAAGACGGCGCTTCGGCTCGAGCCGGCTAGCCGGCTGCCGCTACCCATGGCGGGTCGCGATAATTGTCCCAGGTCGCGCCGATGCCGGCGTCGACCGGGATCGCGGCGCCGGTGATGCCGTTGGCGATCGGCGAAGCGACGAAGGCGATCGCGGCGGCGATGTCGCGCGGCGTCAGCACGCGGCCGAGCGGGTGGCGGGCGGCGTAGGACGCCAGAATTTCGTCGCCATCCGGCAGCGTCGCCAGGCGTCCGGCGAGCAGGGGCGTATGCGTGACGCTCGGGCAGACGCAGTTCACCGTCACCCGGTCGCGGGCCAGATCGAGCGCCGCGGCGCGTGCAAGATTGAGGAGAGCGCCCTTCGACGTGCAGTAGGAGAACATGCCATGCTCGGCCTGGAGCCCGTCCAGGCTGGACAGCAGCACGATCGCGCCGCTCCGGCGCTTGCGCATGCCTTTCGCCGCCTCGCGCGCGACCAGGAAGGACCCGCGGACATTGACGCCCATCACCTGCTCGAAATCCTCGACCGAGGTCTCGAAGACGGGGCCGCCGGCGCCGAGAACGCCGGCGCAGGCGACCGCGACATCGATCTCTCCAAGGACGCTCCGCGCGGTGGCGAAGGCCTCGACGACGGTCTTCTCGCTGGGCGAACTCATCCATAAGGCCGCCGTCAGTCATGGACCCGCCGCGCAGGCCAAGGGGCTGCAACTGCATCTGGATGTCCAGCCATGCTTCGTGGTGAGCGATCAGGCCCTGATGATGCGGATCGTCGACAATCTCCTGTCGAATGCCATTCGCTACACGGACAAGGGCGGCGTCACGATCAACTGCACGGTGGTGGGCGACAGCGCGGTCATTCGCATTGAGGACACCGGCATCGGGGTGCCGCCCGAGGCGCTGGAACTGATCTTCGATGAATATTATCAGGTCGACAATCCCGCCCGAGACCGGTCCCAGGGGCTCGGCCTCGGCCTCTCGATCGTGCGATATCTGACGCGGTGCCTGGGGCACGATCTCAAGGTCGCGTCCATGCTCGGCAAGGGCACGAGCTTTTCGGTGACTCTGCCGCTCGGCGTTGCCCGGCTGCGCCCGGCCGATCGGCCCGCGACACGCTCGGTCGATCCGAGCGTCACGCCCTTGGTTCTGCTGGTGGATGACGAGCCTTCCGTTCGCCAGTCGCTCGCCATGCTCCTGCGCGCTTATCGGACGGAAGTGCATATGGCGCCGCATGCCTCGGCGGCATTGCAGCTGGTCAATCACGGCCTGACGCCGGACCTGGTGCTGACGGACTATCGATTGCCCGATATGTCCGGGCTGGAACTCGTCCGCCGCCTGCGGGAGAAGCGTCCGAACCTTCCCGCCATCATCATGACCGGGGATACGGCGTCATCGGAGATATCCTCGATCAAGCTCCCTCTGGCGCGGTTCCTCATCAAGCCGATGGACAGTGAAAAGCTGCCCGATCTGATCCGGAGCCTCATCGCCCAGTCGCGCATTCATCAGGCTGCCTGAGCCTGCCTGTGCCGTGCCAGCCGGTGCTCCTGCGTCCCATTCAGGAGGTCGAGGCCGGAGGGAGCGGGTAGCTCTCGAGCACCGGGCCGAGGGCGTCCTTGAGCGGGCCGAGCCATTGCTCGTATCGCTTCCACTGCTCCAGCCCATCGGTGAAGATGGGGCGGCGGACCTGCTCGGAGCTGGCGGTGCGGACGGCGCGGTCGTTCTTGTGGAATTCGAGGCAGGATTGCTCGAACGGCAGGCCGAGATAGTCGAGCAGGCGGCGGATTTCCTGCTCCGTGTTGCCGACCATATCCTCGTAGATCACCCGGTGAACGGCGCCCGGCGCCGCCGCGTCGTAAGCAGCCATGAGGCCGACATAGTCGCGATAATAGCGGCCGATGTCCGTCAGATCGTAGGAGAAGGTCTGCCCGCGCGCGAAATGCTGCTTCCAGCCGGAGAAGCAGCAGGAAAGCGGATGGCGGCGCGCGTCGATGATCCGGGCATGGGGCAGGATGAGCCGGATGAGGCCGACATGCTGCCAGTTGTTGGGCATCTTGTCGATGAACAGCGGCCTGTCCGTCTGGCGATGGACGCGCGTGCGCTCGATATATTCCTCGCCCAGCCGCAGCCGATCGGCAGGGGTGAGCGCGGCGATCATCGAACGGAAATCGGGGAACTCTCCTTCGTCCACGCGCGATTGGAGGCGCCCGGCGATGATCATCATCTCCGGCAGCTCCATCGTCCCTTCCACCTGACTGTGGCTGGCGAGGATCTGCTCGACGAGCGTGGAGCCCGAGCGCGGCAGGCCGACGATGAAGATCGGGTCCGGCGCTGGGCAGCCGCCTTCGCCCATCGTCGCGATGAAGGGCGCCGTGAAGGTCTCCGCCGTGGCGGCAACCAGCGCGGAAAACTCGTCCGCGTCATGGAGGATCATCGTGCGGCGCAGGCGATTGCCCTGATCGTAATGGCGGAAGGAGGCGGCATGGTCGCCCGCGTCTTCCAGCGCCTTGCCGAGCGAGAAATGGAGGTGGAAGATGTCTTCCTTCCTGTCGGGCTCATCCTGCTCCAGTGAGGTGAGGGCGCTCTCCATCGCGGCGATGTCTTGAGGCCCCAGCTTCACCGTCTTGAGATTGGCGAGGCTCCACCAGGCCTCGCCCATGGTCGGCTGCTGCGTCACCGCCTGACGATAAGCGTGGATGGCATCGGCCTGTCTGCCGAGCGTCTTCTGGACATGGCCGAGATTTTGCCAGAGCTGCGGCTGATCGGGCTTCTGGGCGAGCAGCCTTTCGTAGATCTCGCCAGCCGCTTCCTGATCGCCCAGCCGCACGAGCACGGAGGCCTTGAGCAGATCATGGCCGGGATGGGTGACGGGCGATCTGGTGAGCAGCTCGGCATGGGCCAGCGCTTCGGGCAGGCGGTTGGCCTGGAGCAGCAGGCGGACGAGGAAATCGCGCGCCAGGTCGAAACCGGGCGCCAGCTCCACGGCGCGCTCGACCAGAGTCAGCGCCTCCGTCATGTCGCCGCGCCGCCAGTTGATCTCGGCCAGCAGGCGGATGGCGGGCGTATCGTCCGGCAGCTGCGCGAGCCGTGCCTTCAGCAGCGCCTCGCCCTCGTCGAAACGGCTCTCGTTCATCGCGACGGCTGCCTGGAGCAATTCGGGATCGCGCGAGGATGCGTGCACGCCAGAGAGGTCGGCGCGCCATGCGTCCCCGCTGCGGCCGGCCTTGCGCAGCTCTTTCGCCAGCAGGAACCATCCGCCCGCGACCTGCGGCTGCTGACGAGTGAGGCTTTCCAGCGCGGCGATGGCCTGCTCGCTCTCGCCCGCCTCGCTCGCGGCCTGTGCCAGCTCCCATGTGACGGCGGGCACGCGCGGATGACTGCGGGCGAGGGCGGCGAGGCGCGGTAGGGCGGCGCGGGGCCTGCACAGCCGGCGCAAGGCCTGACAAGCGAGCAGCTCCGCCGGCGGCAGGCCGGGCGCCTGCTCCAGCACGGCCTCCGCTGCCGCCAGAGCCGCATCGGGCTGTGTGTCGAGCAGCTGCGCCGCGCGGTCGAGCGCCTGCTTCAGCGGGTTTGATCCGGTCTTCTCGGCAATGGTCGCGGCGGCTTGCATCGGACCCCCATTTTCTTTTCGCTCCTGCACAGTGAACCGGATTTCGCCATTGCGCAACCGCGTATGCGAAATGCGATGAGACGAGGCGCAAACAAGGGAGTTGACTCCTTGCTGTGTTGCATCATTATGAAACTTGGACGATCGTCAAGAACGACGAAAGTCCGAGGGGTATAGAACAAAGATCAGTGATGCCGTGCCGTCAGGCGGCGGGCCGGGGCCTTCTGTGGTTTCCGGCGGCGGGATCATTTTGCCCCTGCGAATTTGAAGGTGAAGGAGACGTCTGTCTCCATGGTGCGATGCAACAAGTTCAGTGCCTGGACGTCGCGACGGAGGGGGACGGACGGGAGCTATCGTTTCTGCAAAGGGGAGCTAAGCAGTATGAAAATGCAGTCTGGTCGTAGGTCGCGTTTCATGAGGACCTTGAGGCTGAGCACGATATTGGCCGGCCTCGCCTGTCCGGGTATGGCTCTGGCGGCGGATGAGGCCGCCGGCGAAGAGCAGGCCGCGATGGCAGCGCCTGCGGACGAAGCCGAGAGTGGCCTTGGCGACATCGTCGTGACGGCGACGCGCAGCGCGCAGAGCATCCAGAAGGTGCCGATCTCGATGCAGGCGCTGAGCTCCGATACGCTGGAGCAGCGCCAGGTGAAGGGGCTCAGCGATTTCGCCGCCCTGCTTCCCTCGGTCTCCTTCGAAGGCATCGGTCCGGGCCGCAACACGCCGTTTTTCCGCGGCATCGTGCCGGCTGGCGGCGCTTATGCATCGGTCGGTTTCTATCTGGACGACATCCCCATCACCGGCACCGAGGTTCCCGATATCCATGCCTATGATCTGGAGCGCATCGAGGCGCTGTCCGGACCGCAGGGCACGCTCTACGGCGCCGGCTCGCTGGCGGGCACGATTCGCCTGATCACCAACAAGCCCAAGCTCGGCAAGTACGAGTTCGGCTATGATCTCGAAGCCAATAAATATGGCCCCGGCGATTTCGGCGGGCAGGGCGAGGCCTATGTCAACGTGCCGATGGGGGACACGGTGGCGATCCGCGCCATGGGCTATTACCGGCGCGACGGCGGCTATATCGATAACGTCGACAACAAGGGGAAGTTCAACGACGGGACGCCGTCGGTCTATAATCTGGGCGATAACAACCCGGCCACCTCTTACACGCTGAGCAACGCCGCCATCGCGAAGGACGACTATAACTCGATCGATGAATATGGTGGCCGCTTCCAGCTGCTGTGGGAGCCTGTCGAGGACTGGACGATCACGCCGCAGATCACCGCGCAGCGCCAGATCGCCCGGGGCTATTTCGGCTTCGATCCGCGCGTCGGCGATCTCAAGGTCCACGATTACGACCAGACCCGCAATGACGACCGGTGGTTCCAGGCCGCGCTGAGCATCCACGGCCATATTGGCGACTGGGACATCGTCTCCGCGACCGGCTATTTCAAGCGCCGGACCAAGACGCTCAACGACTATACCTATTACACCGTAACCTATGACGGCTTCGGCGCGGGCTATGAGAGCTATCTGCAGTTCTTCGACAAGTGCACCGGCACCGGCGCGGCGCAGAGCTGCAGCCCGTTCCTCAACCCAACGCAATATTATCACGCCGATTGGCACCGCAACAAGTTCACGCAGGAACTGCGCATCACCACGCCGAAGCACTGGCCCTTCGACGTCACCCTCGGCGGTTTTTACCAGCGCCAGGCGAACGAGAGCAACACTTACTACGCGACTCGCGGCCTCGATAAGGTCGTGGGCTACACCCAGACCGGCGGCGGCGATGTGGCCGGCGGCCTGATCGGCGTTCCGGCGCGCTACGGCATCGCCTATGACGACGACGGCATCCCTTACTTCGACACCACAGACGTGATCAATCCGAACGGCAATCCGCTGGGCACGATGATCCTCGGCAATCCCGCGGCGAAGAGCGACGGCTTCTACATCACCGAGCAGAACCAGCTCTATCACGATGAGGCGATCTTCGCCGAGGGGCATTACGACATCACGCCGACGCTGAAGCTCACCGGCGGCATCCGTTATTTCTGGACGGACTATACGGTCAAAGGCTTTGCCGGCGTGGCCGGCTCGGCCCGGGGCGTTGGCTGCACGACGCCGCTGCCCGCCGCGCGCCTGAGCTGCATCAACACCAATCCGCTCGCGGCGG
>JAFKLU010000396.1 GCA_017304105.1 Sphingomonadales bacterium | reverse complement strand
GCGCATAATGATCGCCCGAGCCAAGCAGGGCGGCGGACACGGAGAGCATCGTCTGGCCTTCGAGCGCCTCGATCGGCACGCCTGCCGCGATGCGGCCGTGCAGCGGTATCTCCACCACATCATTGGCGGCGATCGGCGTCGCGCGCGCGGGCATGGGCGATGTCTTGCGCAGCGGGACCACATCGGCGCTCGGCGCGGCGGGTTGGGCGGGCGTCATGGCCATGCCGTCAGGCAGCTTCACGATCTCCAGCGCTCGCGCGCGGTTGGCGAGACGGCGGATGAAGCCACGTTCTTCAAGCGCACTGATCAGGCGATGGATGCCCGACTTGGACTTGAGGTCGAGCGCTTCCTTCATTTCCTCGAAGCTCGGCGAAACGCCGCCCTGATCGAGATGCTGCTTGATGTAGCTGAGCAGTTGCTGTTGCTTGGCGGTCAGCATTGAGCGGTCCCCGCGAAAATGGAACGGACGGGGAACGTTTAGGCAACGAATCGGGGCAAGTCAAGCTGGCTGAAGTGTGTTCCGGAAGGAGGCTCCCACAAGATATTGGGCTCGCCGCCTTCGCGGACCGGATGGGCACGGGGCGATTGAATGCGTTTTGAGAGCAAGCCGCGGGAAGTGTCGCGTGGTGGCTCGTGCTACGCGCCGCACGGCAAGCGAAGGAGATCGAATGGCTTATGTCTTCACGATGATGGCCTCGCCGGTCGGCGAACTTACCCTCGTCGCCAGCGACGAGGGCCTGGCCGCGATCCTGTGGGAAAATGATGATCCCGCCCGTGTGAGGCTGACGCCCCGCGCGCGCGCGGACGATCATCCCGTCCTCATGGAGACCGCGCGGCAGCTCGCCGCCTATTTTGCGGGGGAGCGGACGCGCTTCGAGCTGCCGCTGGACTTCCACGGAACAGATTTCCAGAAGCGCGTATGGGCCGCGTTGCTCGCCATCCCGTTCGGCGAGACGCGCAGCTATGCGCAGATCGCCCGGGCCATCGGGGCGCCCACGGCGTCCCGCGCGGTCGGGGCCGCCAATGGCCGCAATCCCATCTCCATTGTGGCGCCCTGCCATCGGGTGATCGGCGCGAGCGGCGCGCTCACCGGCTTTGCCGGCGGGCTCGATGCCAAACGACACCTGCTGCGGTTGGAAGGGATCGACATCGCGGCGTAGAACGGACCCGTGCCCCTCGCGGGGCACAGGTCCGATCGTCATGCAGAGGGCGGTTTCGGCCTCAAGTCAGCACATATTGCCGCGGCTCGATCGGAGGCGGCAGATCCTCGACGCCGAGCGCGGCCAGCATCTCGCGCTCGACCGTGCGGCTCATCGCGTCGAGCGGCAGGTCGTTGGGTTCCAGGCCGAACGGGTCCTCGAGCTGGTCGCCAAGCGCATCGAGCCCGAAGAAGGTGTAGCTCGCCAGCAGCACCGGCAGCAGCGTCCACCAGCCGAGCGCGCCCGCCAGCGCGAAGGGCAGCAGCAGGCAGAAGGCATAGCTCGTGCGGTGCAGCACCAGCGAATAGGTGAACGGCACCGGCGTGGTCACGATGCGCTCGCAGCCGGCCTGCACCTGGGAGAGGGCGCTCAGCTGCCCTTCCAGCAGCGAATGGTGAATGGGGTTGATCCGCCCGCTTTCTGCGAGGCGCAGCAGATGCGCGCCCATATGATAGAGCAGGCCGTCAATCGGATTGGGCGAGATCATCCAGGGGCCGACGCCCGCCCAGCGCTCGATGCCCGCCCGCTCGTCCCGGCCGCGCAGCTTGGCGGTCAGCCCGAGGGTGAAGCCGCACACGCCGCGCAGCAGAACCTCCCGGTCCGCCGGGTCCAGCGTCGCGCTCTGCCGCGCGAGCGAGCGGCAGGCGATGATGAGGCTGCCCCAGAGCTTCCGGCCTTCCCACCAGCGCTCATAGCAGGCGCTGTTGCGGAAGCTCATGAAGATCGAGAGCGAGATGCCGATGAGCGCGAAGGGGATGGCGCTGATCTGCGAGAACATGCCGGGCCAGGCATAAGCGCTGAGAATCGCGAAGATGCTGATCAGCGCGATGATGGCGAGCCGGTCGACAATCTGGACGAGAATGGTGCCGTGCAGAGCGAACAGGATTTCGCGCAGGCCGGGTTTGGGGCGGACGATCATGAGGTCAACGATGGAAGATAATGCATGGTCCGGGCGCCTTGCACCTTCGGGCGCGCTGCTGGCAACCCCCGGAGGACTCGTTACAAGGCGTCGATATACCGCTCCATCCTTGTGCGCATCGCCGCATCGGGCAGGATGCCGCGCGCAGCGCCCAGATTGTCGTCCACATAGCGCGGCTGCGCCATGCCGGGAATCGCGATGGGGCGGCACGGATGCGAGAGCACATATTTGAGGAAGATCTGCGCCCAGCTCGTCGCGCCGATCTCCGCCGCCCAGTCGGGCAGGGGCTTGTCGCGCGTGGCGCTGAACAGCCGGTCGCGGCCGAAGGGCAGGTTGATCATCACGGTGAGGCCCTTCTCCTGCGCGAGCGGCAGGATGCGCGCGGCGGCATTGCGATTGTCGAGGGCATAGTCGACCTGGATGACGTCCAGCGGCTCCCGGCGCATCACGGCTTCGAACGCGTCATACTGGCCGTCGAACGAGGTGGTGATGCCGAGCGCGCGGATGCGCCCCTTCGCCTTCAGGTCGCGCAATATGGCGAGTTCATCGTCCACATCGCGCAGATTGTGAACCGCGATGAGGTCGATCCGGTCTGTCCGCAGCTTGCGGAACGAGGCCTCGATCTGCGCGAGGCCCTGAGCGCGATCGTCAACGCTGACCTTGGTGGCGAGGAACAGCCTGTCGCGCAGCTTGAGCTCGGCGATGAGCTGGCCGAGCACCTCCTCGGCGCGGCCATAGGTGGGCGCGGTATCGATCAGCTTGCCGCCCAGCTCCACGAAGCGCGCAATGGTGGCACGCAGGGGCGCCATCTGCGCCTCGCCCTGCGGGTCCTCATAGCGCCGCGCGCTGCCGAGGCCGATGATGGGGAGCTGGACGTTGGCGCCGTTCATCCGCGCCGTGAGCAGGGGCGCCTGCGCGAATGCGCCCGTGGCGAGGAGCGGCGCGCTCGCCATTGCGGCCAGCAGCGTGCGGCGATCGAGCATCCGTGCCTCCTATCCATCCTGTTCTGAATGCAGCCAGTTTGCCGCAAGGCGGCCCGCTCATGCAATCGCTTCGTTTCGGCGCTATAAGGGATGCCATGAAGATCTTCACCATCGGCTATGAGGGCGTGACGCAGGCGGACTTCATCGCGGCGCTGTCGGGTGCCGGCGTCAAGCTGCTGGCGGACGTGCGGGCCGTGCCGCTGTCGCGCCGGCCGGGCTTCTCCAAGAATGTACTGGCGGCGGGCCTGCGCGAGGCGGGGATCGACTATGTCGGCTTCAAGGCGCTGGGCACGCCACCGGAAGGACGGGAAGCGGCGCGCAAGCACGATGTCCGGCGGCTGGCGGAGATCTATGCCGTGCAGCTCGATACCGCCGAAGCGACTCTGGAAGCGCAGAAGCTGCTGGATGTGGCGCGCGAAACGCCGACTGCCCTGATGTGCTTTGAGCGGGATCCCTCCGGCTGCCATCGCTCGCTTCTGGTCGATGCGGTGATGCCGGAAGCGGAGGTCGTCCATCTTTTCGCCTGAACGCGGCGGCGGCTGAGCCTGTCTCCCCGGTCAGGCTCATTCCCGCGCCAAGTGGCTGAACAATAATCCCGATCTGATACGATTCGGCATAGTTAAGCCGCTCGTAACCGTGCCCATGCCCAGCTAGACCGGCGTCATCTGTCATAGCAGATATCCGCAGCGCGGATGCGGGGCGGCCCGGCCTGGCCAAACTTGGCCGCGACGGAGCGTGGGCTACGTCGGTTCTCTGGCAGCTTTGTCCGCCAGATGCCCCCGCAGCGCCGCGGGCGGCGCGTCGGGTCACTTCCTGCCGTTGGAAGTGTCGTCCTTCGCGCCTGCCTTGCCGCCCTCATCCTGCGCCGATGCCTCGATCTCTGGCTCTGGCGCGAACAGGGCGCCGGCATCTAGGCCGTCGAGATTTTCGCCGGAGGTCAGCCGATCGAGCACCCTGCGCGCGACCTCCGAATCCTTGCCGCCATGCGGATCATAGGCGAGCGGGGCGAGGTTGACCGCCGCGTGCTTGTAGTCCTTGTCGTTGATCTGCTGTTGCACGACCATGAAGCGCAGCCCCTCGTCGAAGGGCGCAAGTTGCAGCGCGCGCTCCAGCGCCTGTATCGCCAGCTTGCTGGGCCGATTACCCTGCTTCACAAAGGCGAGATAATAATAGAGCAGCGGCAGCGGGTGGTCGTTTTCCAGCTTGTTGAGCGCGACGAACGGCGCACGTGCCGCACGATAAGCCTCCACCTCGTTGGTCGCCTTCTCCGCCTTGTTGAACAGGGCGAGACCCTTCTGGATATAGGCGCGCCGCTGCTCCGGATCGAGCGCTATCGCGGCGTCCGCCGCCTTGACGGCCGCATCGTCATTGTCGGCGTCGAATTCGGCCTCCGCGAGGGCGGCGAGCACGGCGGCATCCTGGGGATAGCGTGCGGCGATGGCCTGCGCCTCAGGCAGTAGCTCCAGCGCCTGCTTATGCGAAACGCCCCGTTGCGAGCGAACGCGAATTGGCATGATCGCCGCTTCGCCGGCGCTGAGTTCGCGCAGGGTGACGACTGCGGGCTTGAGCAGGCTTGCCGGCAGGCGAGCGACATTGAGGCGCGGCCGCTTGAGATATTTTTCGATATCCTTCTCAAGCGCGTCCAGATCTCCGAACACGGCGCGCGCGGCTTCCGCCGACGTCTGGCCCTGCTGCAACAGATTGATATAGCGCTCGAGCTGCCCCTGGCGGTCCCCGCCGAAGGTCAGATAATGATAGAGCAGCCACGCCTTGCCATAGAAAGCATCGTACTTCTTGCCCTCCGCGTTGCCGTAGCTGTCCGGATCGAGCAGCTGCGTCGCGGTGACGTCGGCGGCGTAGAACAGCTCCCCCGCGCGATGCTCGGCCGGCATTCCGAGCATGATGGCGCCGTCCTTGTCGAAGCGCGCGGAAGCGAAGAACTCGGCTGAACCTTCCACGAGCCAGCGCGGCTGCGGGAAGTTGGCGGTCGAGATCTGGAAATGATGCGCATATTCATGGAGCAGCGCGATCATTGAAAAATCGAGCGTGCCGCCGGTCTTGGCCTGTACCGCCGGAACGATCGCGATCGAGCCGCCCGCGCGGGGCTGGTAGAAGGCATAGAGGTAGCTCGGGCCGTCATTGGCCAGCTTGCGCACCTCCCGCTCGTTCTTGACGACGAACACGGTGACGCGATTCGAGGGGCTGGGCCGCTGCTGGTCGGCGCGCAGCAGAAAGGCCATGGCGGAATGGAAGCGCTCAAGCTGGTCGGCGAACCGCTGGATGTCGGCTGGCGTGTCGTCGGCATAGATGACGAAATGGTCGCTTGACGCTTCCAGCCATTTGGCGTGCGCGGCGACCGGCATCGTCAGCATCGCGAGCAAGATCAGCAAGCGTGTCATGGTTCCCCCCAGCCCCAGTGCCGCTAGAGTTAAACGGCGGCGGCGCTCTTGCCAAGCTGGGTGGCTGGCTCGTCAGAAACCTGTCGCCCTCATTTGGGGCATTAGGCGGCGCCGGGAGATATTTTTTGCCGGGCTAAAGATCGGCCGTGCCGGGCCGTTATTGGAGAAGAGCCCGGCCCAACAGTCCCCGAGCCGGGCTCATCCCTCCCCACATCCTCTCAACTGGCGCCTCTCTCAAAACAGAGGTGATTTCCGTGCGCTGCTCGATTTTCGCGAGCAAGCAACGCTGGGGAGGGGCGCTCCTGACGTCCGGAACGAAATGCCAGCAAACCTCAGGCGCAGCGCTTAGGCGGGCGTGCTGGACGATCAGTCAAGAAGGGAAGGGGCCGCATGTGTCTCGCCATGCGTGAAATTGGTGCACCCGACAGGATTCGAACCTGTGACCTTCTGCGTCGGAGGCAGACACTCTATCCAGCTGAGCTACGGATGCACTCTTCGGAGCGACCTATGCCGGCCTCTTCGAAAGGTCAACCTCTGCCTCGAGTGCGAATGAAATAACAGCCATGCGCAACCGGGTGCGATGTCGCACGCACCTATCGCACGAGGGACGCAAGCGCCGCGAAAAGCGCCTGCTCGTCGATGGCGAGATGTTGCCTCGCCTGCCGGTCACTCTCGGAAATCAGGGCGAGCGCTTCGTCGCGCAGGGCGACGCCGGCGTCGGTGAGCGTGAGGCTGAGCGAGCGGCCGTCGATCGGCGCATCGGCCACGAGGCCACGGGCCTTCAGGCGGCCCACAAGCGGCGTCAGATTCGCCCGCTTGATCGCCAGCGCGCGTCCGACGTCGCTCTGCCGACAGCCCGGATTGGCACCGACGAGGATGAGGAAGCTCGCTTCGACGACGCTGATGCCGAAGGGCCGCAGGATTTCGACCAGATCGCCCATCAATGCCATCGATGCCCTGCGCAGGCGGTAGCCGAGCAGCCCGTCGAGCGGGCTCACGAGCTTGCTTCCGCCAGCCCGGGGAGCGGCGGCATTCATCGGCGGTGCAATTCGGGGCGCCATGTCGCGTTTTGAATCCCTTGCTCTTGGACCTGGAAACCGTTATGAGACATAGCATAATTCGTCCAAAAGGAACAGTGCCATGTCGACAGAGGAACTGGAAGAGAACACCGTCCGTTACGAGATCGTCAACAACATCGCCTGGGTCTATTATAACCGCCCCGCCAAGCGGAACGCGCAGAGCCCCAAGCTCAACCGGCAGATGCTCAAGATCCTTAACGAGCTGGAGTTCCGCGACGACGTGGGCGTGCTCGTGCTGGGCGGCGAGGGGCCGGCCTGGTGCGCGGGCATGGACCTCAAGGAATATTTCCGCGAGACCGAGGCGCAGGGCATTGCTGGCGTGCGCAAGGCGCAGCGCGAGGCCTATCTGTGGTGGGAGCGTCTGCGCTGGTACCAGAAGCCGACCATCGCGATGGTGCACGGCTGGTGCTTCGGCGGCGCTTATGGCCCGCTGTTCGCCTGCGATCTCGCCTTCGCGGCGGACGAGGCGCAGTTCGGTCTCTCCGAAGTGAACTGGGGCATCCTGCCCGGCGGCGGCGCGACCAAGGTCGCTGTCGACCTGATGCCGATGCGCGCTGCCATGTATCACGCCATGATGGGTGAGAACCTGTCGGGTCAGGATGCGGCCAAGTATAATCTGGTCAACGAGTCGATGCCGCTCGATCAGCTCAGGGCGCGCGTGCAGAAGGTCGCCGAGACGCTGGTTGAGAAGAACTGGGCGACGGTCAAGTACACCAAGGATGCTGTCCGCCGCGTCAAGGAAATGACCTATGACAATGCAGAGGATTATCTGATCCGTCTGCAGGAAGGCCTCAACTGGTTCGACAAGTCGGACGGCCGTCATGTCGCGATGAAGCAGTTCCTCGACGACAAGACGTTCAAGCCCGGCCTTGGTCACTACGACAAGACCAAGACCGAAGTCTGAGCTTTCAGGGCGGGCTGCACGGTGGCCCGCCCTTTTCCCATTTCCATTCGCTCTGAGCTTGTCGAAGGGCTGTATTTTCTTCGCGCGATCCGGGAAGAGAGGGCAGTCCTTCGACAAGCTCAGGGCGAACGCTCGTGTTTGATTGAAGGTTTGGAGAGAGAAAAGTCATGGCATCCCAAGCTCCTGCGCGCGACATCAACAAGCTGCTGCGGCCACGTTCGGTGGCGATCGTCGGCGCATCGGAGACGCCGGGTGCGCTCGGTGCGGCCGTGCTCGCCAATTTCGTGAACAACGATTTCGCCGGCGACATCCACCTCATCAATCCCAAGCGCGAGACAATCAGCGGCCGCCCGGCCATCCCCAGTGTCGAGGCGCTGCCGGACGGCGTGGACCTCGCCATCCTCGCCATTCCGCGCGTTGCCGTGGTTGACACGATGCGCCAGCTTGCCGCCAAGAAGGTCGGCGCAGCGGTCATCTTCGCCGCGGGCTTTGCCGAAGGTGGCGAGGCTGGCGTTGCGGACCAGAAGGAGATCGGCCGCATTGCCGCCGAGGCGGGCATGGTGGTGGAAGGGCCGAACTGCCTCGGTTCGGTGAACTATCTTGAGCGCATTCCGCTCACCTTCATCGACACCAACATGGCCAAGCCGAGCCCCGGCGGGGTCAGCATCGTCTCGCAGAGCGGCGCCATGGCGGCCGTGCTCGCAGTCATGCTGGAGAGCCGCGCGCTGGACCTGAGCTATTCGGTCTCGACCGGCAATGAGGCAGCGAACGGCGTCGAGGATTTCACCGAGTTCATGATCGAGGACCCGCGCACGCGGATCATCGCCATGATCGTCGAACAGTTCCGCGATCCCGCGCGTTTCCTGGCGCTCGTCGAGCGCGCCAAGGCGGCGGGCAAGCTGGTGGTGCTGCTGCACCCCGGCAAGAGCAGCGCTGCGCGTGAGAGCGCGGCGACGCACACCGGCGCGATGGCCGGCGACTATAAGCTGATGCGTGCCAAGGTGGAGCGTGCCGGCGTCATCATGGCCGAGACGCTGGAAGAGCTGGGCGATATCGTCGAGCTGGCCGCGCGCTGCCCCTCGCTGCCGGGCGGCGGCACCGTCGTGCTCGGCGAGTCCGGTGCGCTCAAGGCGCTGACGCTGGATCTGGCCGAGGAGCTGGGCCTGCCGCTGCCGGCGCTGACCGACGACAATGCCCCGGCGCTGCGCGCGGCGCTGCCGGATTTCGT
>JAFKLU010000395.1 GCA_017304105.1 Sphingomonadales bacterium | reverse complement strand
GCCATATTGTGTCTCTACAATCCCTCTTCCGCGAAGAAGGACATATGGACCGGGGAACTCGCGCAGAAGGCCGTGATCCTCTACCGCACGGGCATGAGCGTGCGGGAAACTGCCAAGGCGCTGGAGCTGAGCTACAGCGCGGTGAAGCAGCTGTTCGAGCGCTTGCCGGAGGGGTTGAAGCCCTGACATCCGGGCTTGTGCAATTCGTACAAACCCTAATAGGAGCTTCCCCCTAACTTTCGCAGGGAGGCAGCATGAAAAGGCTCCTAGGCGCCCTCGCTGCGCTCATTCTCATTTCCGCAGCGCCTCCCCCGGAGCCGCAGCCGCACTGGAGTCCCGCGCAGGTCGAGCGCCTGATCCGGTGGATGAGCGCCGCAGCCGACGAGGCCCTGACGCCCATGGCCGCCGATGTGCCGGCGCTCCGGGCCGTGCTGGACGGCGGGGACAGCGCCGCCACCGACCGGGCCGCGACAGATGCGGCCGTCCGCCTGCTGACGGCGCTGCGCCAGGGCTGCTGCAACGCCTCGCTGCGCACCGGCTGGAATATCGAGGAAACGCGCAGCTGGCCGGAGCCCCGCGCCGCGATCGCGCAAGCGCTCTCGCAGGACCGGCTCGACGCGCTCTTCGCGCAGGCGCGGCCCGCGCATCCTTATTATCAGGCGCTCCGAGCGGCCTACGCCAAGGAGCCGGACATGCAGCGCCGTGCGACGCTGGCCGCCAATCTGGACCGCTGGCGCTGGATGCCGCGCGATCTCGGCGCCCGCTATCTGCTGGTCAACGCAGCCAATTATGAAGCGACGCTCTGGCAGGACCGGCGCATCGTCGGGCGCTGGTCGGTGGTCGTGGGCAAGACTGGAACGCCGACGCCGGTATTCCAGGCAACCGTCACCGGCGTCACCTTCAATCCCTGGTGGGAAGTCCCGGCGAGCATCGCGAAGGAAAGCGTGGCCGGCATCGTCGCCCGGCGCCCTGCCGAGGCCGCGCGGCGCGGCTATGTGCTTGAGGGCGGCCGCTACCGGCAGCGCCCCGGACCCAGCAACGCGCTCGGGCAGATGAAGCTCGTCATGCCCAATCGCTTCAGCGTCTACCTGCATGACACGCCATCCAAGTCGCTTTTCTCGCAATCCGTGCGCGCCTATAGCCATGGCTGCATTCGCGTGGGGGATGCGCTCGGCCTCGCAACCACCCTGCTCAACTGGACAAGGGCGGAGACCGATGCCTTCGTGGCGTCCGGCAAGACGGAGACCGTGCCCCTGAGTACGCCTGTTCCGGTCTACATCACCTATTTCACCGCCGAGCCGAACGAAAACGGGGACGTGCGCTATTTCAAGGACATCTATCACCGCGATCGCGGTGCCTCGGCGCCGGGCGAGGACGGAAGCTGCCTCTGACGGGGAACGGCGCCCGTCAGCGGGCGGTTGCCTGTCAGGCGGATGGTCCTAATATGGCCATGCCGGCGCCAGACCGGAACTGACCACCGGATCGAGGATGCAGCATGCGCGCAATCGGAGTATTCACCCATGGCGAGCCGGAGGTTCTCCAGCTCGTCGACCTCCCTGAAGTCCATGCCGGGCCGGGCGAGGTGCGCGTCCGCGTCCATGCAGCGACGGTGAACCCGACCGACATAGCCGTGCGCAACGGCACGCGCGCCGAAATGCAGAAGGCCGATCCGCCGCCCTATGTGCCGGGCATGGAGGTAGCGGGCATCATCGACGAGCTGGGCAGCGACGTGCCGGACCGCCTCATGATGGGCGATGCCGTCATCGGGATCGTGGTGCCCAAAGGCAGTCACGGCGCCTATCGCGAGCAGATCGTGCTCGATGCTAGATCGGTCGTTCGCGCGCCGGCCGGAACGACGCATGCCGAGGCCGCCACCCTGCCGATGAACGGACTGACCGCGCGCCAGTCGCTCGACCTGCTTACCCTCTCGCCGGGGCAGGTGCTTGCAGTGACCGGCGCTGCGGGCGCTTACGGCGGCTATGTCATCCAGCTTGCCAAGGCGGAAGGCCTGACCGTCATTGCCGATGCCTCGGAGCAGGATGAGGCGCTGGTCAAATCGCTGGGCGCCGACATCGTCGTGCGGCGGGGCGATGATGTGGCGGCGCGCTTCCGCGAGCACTTCCCGGAGGGTGTCGATGGCCTGGCGGACGGCGCAGTGCTCAACGAGCGCGTGATCCCCGCCGTGCGCGATGGTGGCGCCTTCACTTCCGTGCGCGGCTTCCTCGGCAGTCCGCAGCGCGACATCCGCTTCACCGCCACGCTGGTGCGCGGATATGCGCAGGATTGGGCGCGGCTGGATCGGCTGCGCCAGCAGGTGGAGGCCGGCGCGCTCACGCTGCGCGTCGCAGAGGTCTATCCACCCGAGCGCGCGGCCGAGGCTCACCGCCGGCTGGAAGCAGGCGGCACGCGAGGGCGGCTGGTCATCGGCTTCTGAAACGCGGCGGGCATTGATGCCGCCGCAGGCATGAGAGAGTGCCGCTGCGGGACTGCGTATCGCGGGGGCGCATGCAAGTGTAATGGCAAGGGGGCATCTCGCGACCGTGATGTGGGCGGCCCGTCGAATCTCGGGAGAGCGACATGGCGATTGAATCGGTGCGTTTCGAACTGGTCCCCGATTGGGAGAAGTGCCCGGCGGGCGAGGAATTTTCCCATGAGGACGTGGCTGCAGTCGCCTGTGATTCCCAGGACCGCGTCTATCTGCACACGCGCCGCGGCGACCGCGTGATGGTTTATCACGAGGACGGCAAATATATCGACAAATGGGGTGACGGCGTTTTCAACAATGCCCACGGCATCACCATCCGCCATGACAATTGCTACTGCACGGACAATGCCGATCATGTGATCCGCATTTTCGATCTGGAAGGCAATTTCAAGCAGATGCTCGGCACGCCCGGCGTCAAGTCGGATACCGGCTATCTCTCGCGCCGCGGCCCCTATGAGCTTGGCCACAACGAGACGGTGGAGCGCGCCATGGGGCCGTTCAACGGCGTGTGCAACACGGCGGTCGCCGCCAATGGCGACATCTTCGTGTGCGATGGCTACGGCAATGCGCGCATCCATCATTTCGACAAGGACGGCAAGCTGCTCAACAGCTGGGGAGAGGTCGGGACCGGGCCCGGCCAGTTCCACCTGCCGCATGGCATCGCGCTGGACAATGACGAGAATGTCATCGTCTGCGACCGCGAGAATGATCGGCTGCAATTCTTCAGCCGCGGCGGCAAGTTCCTCTACATGTGGACGGACGTGCTGCGCCCCACCCATGCGGCCGTCGACAAGGACGGGCTCATCTACGTTACCGAGCTGTGGCGCCCGATGGAGCCGGGCCAGGGCTCATTCCGCTATGGCTATATGGACCATGATCTGCCCGGCCGCGTCAGCGTCTATCGCCCGGACGGCAAGGTGCTCGCGCGCTGGGGCGACGATAGCGAAAACCGCGCCGCCCCCGGCAACTTCATCGCGCCGCACGGCATCGCGCTCGACAGCCGGGGCAATCTCTATGTGAGCGAAGTGTCCGGCACCTTCGGCGGCCGCACCAAGCGCATGCCGATGGAGGATTGCCTGCCGCATCAGATCCAGAAGTTCGCCCGGGTTGGGTGAAGCGGCGGCGTCCTGTGCTCCTGTGAAGGCAGGAGCGCAGGACGCGGCGGCGCAATGACAGGCTGGCCCCGCGCGACCTTTCCCGTCGCACGGCCGACCTCTGCAAGAACAGTCCGCGCTGGCGGGTGAATGCCGGCATTCAGGAGGGGATGCGGGAAGCTCCGCTCGGCAGGTAAGCAAGGCCCCGGATCGCTGTTCCTGGAAGCGAAGACTTGCTGATGCCTGTGAGCGCCACCAGCCGCCGCCCCCAAGCGCGCGCAAAGCTCGCGCTGTGAGCAGAGGCCGGCAGGCAGGCGCCGAAGAATCGGCGCTTGTCAGAGCTTGGCCGTCAACTCCGGCACGATCTTGAACAGATCGCCGACCAGCCCGATGTCCGCGACCTGGAAGATCGGCGCGTCCTCGTCCTTGTTGATGGCGATGATGGTCTTGCTGTCCTTCATGCCAGCGAGGTGCTGGATGGCGCCCGAGATGCCGACCGCGATATAGACTTCCGGCGCGACGATCTTGCCGGTCTGGCCCACCTGATAATCGTTGGGCACATAGCCTGCGTCCACCGCCGCGCGAGAGGCGCCCACGGCGGCGCCCAGCTTGTCGGCCAGCGGCTCGATGATCGCGGTATAGTTCTCGCCGCTGCCAAGGCCGCGACCGCCCGAGACGATCACCCTGGCGCTGGTCAGTTCCGGGCGCTCGGAGGCGGCGAGCTCGGCCGAGACGAAGCTGGCGAGGCCGCTGTCCGCCCCAGCGGAAACCGCCTCGACCGCGCCGGAGCCGCCTTCCCGAGCAGCCTTGTTGAACGCGGTGCCGCGCACCGTGATGACAAGCTTCTTGTCCGACGTCTGCACCTTGGCGACGGCATTGCCGGCATAGATGGGGCGGGTGAACGTGTCCGGGCCGTCCACGCCGATAATGTCGCTGATCTGCATCACGTCCAGCAGGGCCGCGACGCGGGGCGCGATGTTCTTGCCCGTCGTGGTGGCGCTGGCGAGGAAGGCGTCGTGATCGGCCATGAGCGTGACGACCAGCGGGGCGACGGCCTCGGGCAGCTGATGCTCAAGGCTGGCGTCGTCGGCGAGATGGACCTTCGCCACGCCGGCGATCTTCGCGGCTTCGTCCGCCACGGCGGCGCAGCCCTTGCCGGCGACCAGCAGATGGACCTCGCCCAGCTTCGCGGCGGCGGTCACGGTGTGGAGCGTCGCGTCCTTGACGCTCGCATTGTCATGCTCGACCAGAACCAGGGTTTTCATGTTGCTTTCCCTTCATCCGCTTCCGTTCGCTTCGAGCGAAGTCGAGAAGCGTAGTGCGGTGCGTGTCTCGACTTCGCTCGACACGAACGGATTTGGCTCAGGCGACGCCCAGCCCCTTCAGCTTCTCGACCAGCGCGTCCACATCGGCCACCTTGATGCCGGCCGCGCGCTTGGCGGGCTCGCTCACGTTCAGCGTGGTGTGGCGCGGCGTCATGTCGACGCCATAATCGGCCGGCGTCTTCTGCGCGAGCGGCTTGGACTTCGCCTTCATGATGTTGGGCAGGGAGGCGTAGCGCGGCTCGTTGAGGCGCAGATCGGTGGTGACGATCGCCGGGAGCTTGAGCGCGACGGTCTCCAGACCGCCATCGACCTCCCGCGTCACATTGACCGTTTCGCCAGCCACCTCGACCTTGGAGGCGAAGGTGCCCTGCGCCCAGCCGAGCAGCGCGGCGAGCATCTGGCCGGTCTGGTTGCTGTCGTCGTCGATCGCCTGCTTGCCGAGGATCACCATGCCCGGCTGCTCCTCGTCCGCTATGGCCTTGAGCAGCTTGGCGACGGCGAGCGGCTCCGCCACGCCATCATGCACCACCAGGATCGCCCGGTCCGCGCCCATGGCCAGCGCGGTGCGCAGCGTCTCCTGCGCCTTGGCCTCACCAATGGAGACCGCGACGATCTCGGTCGCGACGCCCTTCTCCTTGAGACGGATCGCTTCCTCGACCGCGATCTCGTCAAAAGGATTCATGCTCTGCTTGACGTTGGCAAGGTCGACGCCCGAACCGTCCGCCTTCACACGGGGCTTCAAATTATAGTCAAGAACCCGCTTCACGGGGACCAGGATTTTCATGAGGGATCTCTCCATCGAAACAGGGCCGGATTGTTATGACGCATTACATTTCCCGTCAAACCCCTTTGCGCTCGGCAAAGGCGGCGATCAACGCAGCATAGGTATCAAGCGGAGGGAATTCGGCAAAGCTGTGGGAAGCGCCGGTCAGGGCCCAGGGCAGCGCCGCAGATGCATAAGTCTCGACGAAGGGCCGCTCGCGGGGCGGATCGTCGAGCAGGGTGGTGCGGATGTTGACGATATGATCGAGGCCCTCGGGCCGCGTGAACATCCAGCTGAGGCAATGCGGGCAGTGAAAGTGCCGTGTGGGGCCATGCATGCCGCCGATGACGGGCTCGCCTTCCAGAATCGCGAACTTGTCGGCGAGATAGCAGCTGGAGAGGGAGTAAGCGCTCGCGGACATGCGCTGGCAGCCGTGACAATGGCAGGCCGCGGTGAACAGCGGCGCGCCGGTGACGCAAAAGCGCACCCGGCCGCAGCGGCATCCGCCTTCGCGAGATGCAGCCGCGGCCGGCGTTTGGCTCACGAGACCTTCTTCACCTCGGCCACGATCTTCCGGGCCGCATCGCCCAGATCATCGGCCGGCACGATGGCGAGGCCGGACGAGGCGAGGATATCCTTGCCCTGCTGCACGTTGGTGCCCTCCAGGCGGACGACCAGCGGAACCGAGAGGTTCACTTCCTTGGCGGCAGCCACGATGCCCTCGGCGATGATGTCGCAGCGCATGATGCCGCCGAAGATGTTGACGAGGATGCCCTTCACCGCCGGGTCGCTCAGAATGATCTTGAACGCGGCCGTCACCTTCTCCTTGGAGGCGCCGCCGCCCACATCGAGGAAGTTGGCCGGGAACATGCCGTTGAGCTTGATGATGTCCATCGTCGCCATGGCGAGTCCCGCGCCGTTCACCATGCAGCCGATATCGCCGTCGAGCTTGATGTAGGCGAGGTCGTACTTGCTCGCCTCCAGCTCGGCCGGGTCCTCCTCGGTCTCGTCGCGCAGTTCCATGAGGTCCGGGTGCCGGAACATGGCGTTGCCGTCGAAGCCGACCTTGGCGTCAAGCACCTGGATCTTGCCACCGGCGATGGCAAGCGGATTGATCTCGATCTGGCTGGCATCCGTGCCAAGGAAAGCGGCATAGAGTGCCGACGCGACCTTGCTCGCCTGCTTGGCGAGATCGCCCGAAAGGCCGAGCGCAGCAGCCACGCGGCGGCCATGATGCGGCATGAAGCCGGTCGCGGGATCGATCGTGATGGTGTGGATCTTCTCCGGCGTGTCGTGCGCCACCGTCTCGATGTCCATGCCGCCCTCGGTCGAGGCGACCATGGCGATGCGGCCCGTGGCGCGATCAACGAGGAGGGCGAGGTAGAACTCCTTGTCGATGTCGACGCCGTCGGTCACGTAAAGTCGATTGACCTGCTTGCCGGCCGGGCCGGTCTGCACGGTGACCAGCGTGTTGCCGAGCATGTCCCGCGCGGCGGCCTCGACCTCTTCGAGCGTCCTGGCGAGGCGGACGCCGCCCTTCGCATCAGGGCCGAGCTCCTTGAACTTACCCTTGCCGCGGCCGCCGGCGTGGATCTGCGCCTTCACTACGTAGAGCGGCCCGGGCAGCTTCTTCGCGGCCTCGACCGCCTCCTCGACGGTGAGCGCGGCATGGCCGGCGGGGACGGGAGCGCCGAACTTGGCGAGCAGTTCCTTGGCCTGATATTCGTGGATGTTCATGGCGCAGGCGGGCCTTTCCGATGGGGCATGAGGTCTAAGTCATGCGCCCCATAGAGCAGGACAGCGCCGATTGGATTTGCGAAGTTGCGAAATCAGCCCAGCGCGCAGCCCAGCGCCGCCGAGGCGGTCACCTGCACGATCTGCGGATCGCGCAGCGCCCGGACTTGGCGCAGGAACTTGTCGTAGCTGGTGTTGTAGGGATCCAGATCCTTCACCTTCCCGAGCGAGCGCAGCTTCATGAGCTGTCCGATGCTGAGCCGCTCCGCCATGGGACGCGCCATGCAGCTTGCCATCGGTTTGCTGAGCCCTGCGTTGACGAGGCCGGTACGCAGCTGCGCCTCCGGCGTGACGGCGCAGGCTGCAATGGCCAGCGGGATAAGGGCGAACAGGATGGGAGTGGGGCGGATCATGACGGCGATATAATGCGCCCCCTCTCCCGCCGTCCAGAGCGGCGCCCGGAATGATTGCGCTCAGGTCTCCTTCGGCAGGGCGCGCGGGTCGACCGGCCAGGGATGCGCTCGGGCGGGCTTTGAGACATCGTCGGATGGGCTGAGGCGCGCCTTGCTGCTCGCCTGGGCGGGCGCGGGCAGCGGCCGGCGCTGCGGCGTGAGCGACAGCCCCTCGCGATTGCGCAGGCGATCCACCCCTTCCCGGACGCGGCTCTTGATCCCGTCGAGCTTGCCTTCCCCGTTCATCTTAATGATGCGCGACGCGATGAATGCGACGGCCGCGCCAGCGGCGAGAGTCCTCAGCATATCAACCTCCTGTGCACCTTCACGTAACGTGGGAACATGCTTCCCAACGTCCAGCGGGGGCGGAGGTTCCGCCGCCCGCCGCAGACCGGCTTGGCGTCAGCGGCAGCGGACCTTGCCTCGATCGATTGCCTGCCCGGCGAGCGCGCCGCCCGCCGCGCCAAGGATGGTGCCGAGCGTCTTGCTGCCATTGGGGGCGATCACATTGCCGAGCACGCCCCCGGCAAGGGCACCGACGATGGCGCCGCGCGTGCCGTCCCGCCGCTTGCAGTAATAATTGCCGTCGCTGTCACGATAGATCTGATCGTTGTCCGAGAGGATATAGCCATCATCATTGCCGCGATAACCGTAGCCGGGGCCGTCTCCAAAGGTGGAACAGGCGGCGAGCGGCAGGCTCGCGGCGGCAAGCGCGAGGATGGCCGTGCGGGGGAAGGGAAGGAAACTCATGACGATCCTTTCTTCTGTCTGACCAGGAGCTCCCCCACTTCTCTCTTGTGTGTCCTCAACGTGCCGTCCCCGTCCGCGTTCCCGGATTTGTTGCGCCTCGCGGTCCGTCGGTGCCGGGGCGCCACCGG
>JAFKLU010000394.1 GCA_017304105.1 Sphingomonadales bacterium | reverse complement strand
CAGCCAATCCGCTGGCAGGCCGGTGCGGCTCTGCACATAATCCGGGAAATTGGTGTGGTAGGCGGTGGTGAAGCGAACGCCGTTTCGTAGGCACCAGCGGCGCGCCGCGAGGCAGAGCGGCCCTTCGGTGGCGAGATGGACCGCATCCGGCGCGAAGTCAGCGATCAGCCGGCCAATCACGCGGGAGGAGACCATGGCGAGACGGATCTCGGGATAAGTCGGGCACGGTAGGGTCGTGAAGCGGTCCGGCCCGATAATGTCGACGACATGGCCCATTTCGACAAGCTGCGCGCTCACCGACTGGAGCGTGCGCACCACGCCATTGACCTGCGGCGCCCACGCATCGGTGACGATGAGGATGCGGCGGCGAACGGTCGCCGCGCCGCTCAAGCGGCCAGCTCCAGCGCCACGGGGCGCGAGCGCTCGGCCATCACATCGGCCCAGTGGAGGATCTCCATCGTGCCATCATGATGCTCGACCAGCGCGGTGCAGCCTTCCACCCAGTCGCCATCGTTATAGTAGGTGACCCCGCCGAACTGGCGGATTTCAGCCGTGTGGATGTGGCCGCAGACCACGCCGTCGACATGGCGGCGCTCGGCCTCATGCGCGACGATCTCCTCGAAGCGGGTTATGAACGCGACGGCGTTCTTGACCTTGTGCTTGGCGATCCTGGAAAGCGACCAATAAGGCATGCCCATCCAGCGCCGCACCTGATTGACCCGGCGGTTGAGCGCCATGAGGGCGGTGTAGGCCGCGTCGCCCACGAAGGCGAGCCAGCGGTGCGCCAGCATGATCGCATCGAACTCGTCGCCATGCAGCACCAGCAGCTTGCGTCCGTCGACGGTCGTGTGGATCATCTTGCGGCGAATCTCGACCCCGCCGAAGCTCATGCCGGTGAACTGGCGGAAGATCTCGTCATGATTGCCGGGGATGTAGACCACGCGCGTACCGCGCCGCGCGCGCTTCATGATGCGCCAGACCACGTCATTGTGCGCGGTCGGCCAGTAGACCCGCTTCTTGAGCTGCCAGCCATCCACGATGTCGCCGACGAGGTAGAGCGTGTCGCTATCCACGCTGTCCAGAAAGTCGACGAGCATCTCGGCATTGCACCCCTTGGTGCCGAGATGGATGTCGCTGATCCAGATCGTGCGATAGTGTAGCCGCGAGCGGCCGTCCTTGACGGGCCGTTCCGGCGAAAGCGAGCTAAGCGCGTTCATGGCTTGCTGCGGGTCCCCTGTCTGGAGTTCGTCTCCGCGCCCGGCCCTAGCCCAATTATGTGACAGTTCCGCTTGGAATATGACGGATTCGCGTCACTTTCACTGCCCCGCAGGAGCCGCCGTCAGACTGCCGTGGCTCGCGCCAATGCTTCAGGCTGGAGGGCGAGCGGCCGGGCATAGGAGCGATCCGAGCGATCGCGCCGGCCGGTGACGACCTCCGGCGCCAGATAGCGCGTCGGCACCACATATTGATAATCCATGATCACCTCGCGGTGCATGATCGCCCAACGACCTTCGTGGCGCACCAGCCTGTCGACATAGCGCGCGCCGCCCATCACCACTTCGCCGGCACCCTCGGTCTCGATCACCGAAGTGATGACATAGGCTTCGCTGTGCGCCGCGTCGCCATCGATCTCGATGGTGAAGTTGGAGATGTGGTGCGAGGTGTGGTGGAAGCCGCTCAGCAGATCGATAAGCCAGTCCACGCGCGCCTCGCGACCGAAGCGGTAGAGGCCGCGCGCTTCCTGCTCGACCGGATCGATGGGTTCGCCGCGATCGTCCGTGGCGTCAGGATGATAGGCGCTGAGGCACAGCGCCCTGTCCAGCCGGTCCAGCCCGCGCGTGTAGCGATTGAGGGCGTCGATGATGTCGGCGCGATCCTTGAGGTAACGGATGTCGGCTGCAAGCGCGGCAAGGTCGATCTCGTTCATGGGCCTCTCCTCTCAACAGGCATCAGCCGCCACCCGCAGCCAGAGCGGGAGCGACGCTAATTAACCTGTTAATTAAATTCGGCCCGAATCCTCAACAGGATTCTCGCAGAGGCCCGAGCTTATCAGGCCTCTTCGCGAACCTTCAGCACGATCTTGCCGACATGATCCCCCGCTTCCATGCGCGCATGCGCGGCGGCGGCTTCGGCAATCGGGAAGATCCTGTCCATCGCGGGACGGAAGCGGCCTTCCTCGACCAGCGGCCAGACCGTGCGGTTGATCTCCTCGACCAGCATCGCCTTGAAGGCCGGGGAGCGCGGGCGCAGCGTCGAGCCGGTGAGGGTCAGGCGGCGGACCATGAGATCACGGATCGCGATCTCGGTCTTGCCGCCGCGCAGCACGGCGATGGAGACGTGCCGCCCGTCATCGGCGAGGCAGTCTATATTGCGGGGAAGATAATCGCCGCCGACCATGTCCAGCACCGCATTGACGCCCGCGCCATTGGTGATGCGCCTGACCGCCTCGACGAAATCCTCGCTGCGATAGTTGACGGCATGATCCGCGCCCCAATCGAGCGCGGCGCGGCATTTCTCGTCGCTGCCGCAGGTGACGATGGTCGTGATGCCGAACAGGCGGCAGAGCGAGATGGCGGTGGTGCCGATGCCGCTGGTGCCACCATGGATGAGCACGCTGTCTCCTTCGGCGGCATAGGCGCGCTCGAAGAGATTGTGCCAGACGGTCATCAGCGTCTCGGGCATGGCGGCCGCTTCTTCCATGGACAGCGCGGCGGGCACGGGCAGGCATTGCGCATAAGGCGCGAGCGCATATTCGGCATAGCCACCGCCCGCGACCAGCGAGCAGACGCGCTGACCGATCGCGCGCGCATCAACCCCCTGCCCGACCGCGACGATCGTCCCGGCGACCTCCAACCCCGGCAGCGGCGAGGCGCCCGGCGGTGGCGGATAGGTGCCCTTGCGCTGGAATATATCGGGCCGGTTTACGCCGGCGGCAGCCACCTCGATGAGCACATCGCCCGGCCCCGGCACGGGGACCTCCACCTGCGTCTCGACCAGTACCTCAGGACCTCCCGGCGCCGAAATGGCGATGGCCCGCATCCTCTCGGCTATGCCCACCCTGTCACCTTCCCTGTCGCAGCCTGGAGGCCGGGCCGCGCGGCCCTCAAGTCCTCAAGCTGTCTCCCCACCATTCAACGAGCGCCAAGTCGCATGACAATGTCGGACGGGCAATAGGGGGCGTTAACCTTGAGAAAATTTTCGATATTGGCGGCGATGCTTTTTGCAGGGCGCGCGCTTCGCAGGCGGTTGACTTCCCTCCCGACAGGCGCGACCATACCCGGATGGACTTTGAGGACGCCTTCCCGCGGGCTCGGCCCGGCGACCTGATCGCACAGATCGGGCGCGAGGATCTGGACCGGCTTTCGGTCACCGAGCTGGAGGCGCGGATCGCGGCGCTCACTACCGAAATCGAACGCACGCGCGCCAAAATGCACAGCGCGGTTAATCACAAAGCAAGCGCAGAAGCGCTATTCAAAAAATGAGGAGAGGGAGGGCAGGATCGCTTTCGGGCAGATATCGGCCTTCGAGGAACCGAACTGGTTGTCAAATGCTCTTGAAGGGGCGGCGACTTGTTCCGACATTGGTCAGGACGCTGCCTGACCCTCAGGCCGCAGGAGTCATGTAGATATGCCCTCTTTCGCCCCCGCCCTCGAAACCACGCTGCACAACGCCCTGGCGCACGCCACCGAGCGCAGCCATGAATATGCGACGCTCGAGCATCTGCTGCTGGCGCTCATCGACGATGAGCATGCCGCCAAGGTGATGCAGGCCTGTGGTGTCGATCTCGGTGAACTCGGCGACACCGTAACGCATTATCTCGACACCGAGCTGGAGAGCCTCAAGGTCTCCGGCAGTGTCGACCCCTCCCCCACCAGCGGGTTCCAGCGCGTCGTCCAGCGCGCGATCCTGCACGTCCAGTCATCCGGCAAGGAGGAAGTGACCGGCGCCAATGTGCTGGTCGCGCTGTTCTCCGAGCGCGAGAGCTATGCGGTCTATTTCCTGCAGCAGCAGGATATGAGCCGGCTCGACGCCGTCTCATATCTCTCGCACGGCGTCGGCAAGGGCGCCGCGGCCGCCGAGCCGCCCAAGCCCGCTGCCGCCGAGGAAGAGAAGAAGACCGAGGCCAAGAAGAAGGACGGCGCGCTCGACCAGTTCACCGTCAATCTCAACGAGAAGGCCAAGGAAGGGAAGGTCGATCCGCTGATCGGCCGCACCGCCGAGGTCGATCGCACCATCCAGATCCTGTGCCGCCGCTCCAAGAACAACCCGCTCTATGTGGGCGATCCGGGCGTGGGCAAGACCGCCATTGCCGAGGGCCTCGCACGCAAGATCGTCCAGGGCGAAGTGCCCGACGTGCTCAAGGAAGCGGTGATCTACTCGCTCGACATGGGCGCACTGCTCGCCGGCACCCGCTATCGGGGCGATTTCGAGGAGCGGCTCAAGGCTGTCGTCTCCGAACTGGAGAAGATGCCGCACGCTGTCCTCTTCATCGACGAGATCCACACGGTGATCGGCGCGGGCGCCACCTCGGGCGGCGCGATGGATGCCTCGAACCTGCTGAAGCCGGCCCTCTCCGGCGGCCAGATTCGCTGCATCGGATCGACCACCTACAAGGAGTTCCGCAACCACTTCGAGAAGGATCGCGCGCTGCTGCGGCGCTTCCAGAAGATCGACGTGAACGAGCCGACGCCGGAAGATACCGTCAAGATCCTGATGGGCCTGCGCTCGGCTTTCGAGGAGCATCACCAGGTCAAGTATACGCCGGACGCGATCAAGGCTGCGGTGGACCTTTCGGCCCGCTACATCAACGACCGCAAGCTGCCGGACAAGGCGATCGACGTGATCGACAAGGTCGGCGCGATGCAGATGCTGGTGGCGCCGTCCAAGCGCAAGAAGCAGATCACCGCCAAGGAGATCGAGCAGGTCATAGCGACCATGGCGCGCATCCCGCCCAAGACCGTGTCGACCGACGACAAGACCGTGCTGGAGACGCTCCAGACCGATCTGAAGCGCGTCGTCTTCGGGCAGGACAAGGCGATCGAGGTGCTCAGCTCCGCGATCAAGCTGTCCCGCGCTGGCCTGCGCGATCCGGACAAGCCGATCGGCAATTATCTGTTCTCCGGCCCCACCGGCGTCGGCAAGACCGAGGTTGCCCGTCAGCTCGCCACGTTGCTCGGCATTCCGCTCCAGCGTTTCGACATGTCGGAATATATGGAGCGCCACTCGGTGAGCCGCCTGATCGGCGCGCCTCCGGGCTATGTGGGCTATGATCAGGGCGGACTGCTGACCGACGCGATCGACCAGCAGCCCCATTGCGTGCTGCTGCTCGACGAGATCGAGAAAGCGCACCCGGACCTGTTCAACATCCTGCTGCAGGTGATGGACAATGGCCGCCTGACCGATCACCACGGCAAGACGGTGGACTTCCGCAACGTCATCCTGATCATGACGACGAATGCAGGCGCGTCCGACATGGCCCGGGAATCGATCGGCTTTGGAGAGTCGACGCGCGAGGACGTGCAGGAGGAGGCGGTGAAGAAGCTCTTTACGCCGGAATTCCGCAACCGTCTCGATGCGATCGTGCCGTTCGATTATCTGCCGCCCGAGGTCGTCTCGCGCGTGGTCGACAAGTTCGTCATCCAGCTCGAGTTGCAACTCGCCGACCGCGACGTTCACATCACGCTCGACGAAGAGGCACGCAAGTGGCTCACTGCGCGCGGCTATGACAAGCTCTATGGCGCCCGCCCGATGGGCCGGCTCATCCAGGAGAAGATCAAGCAGCCGCTCGCCGAGGAGTTGCTGTTCGGCAAGCTGGTGAACGGCGGCGAAGTGCATGTCCGGCTCAAGGACGACGCGCCAACCTTCCAGATCACGCCCGCGGCGCCCAAGCGCGGCAAAGGCGCGGCGGCTCCCAAGGCCGGCGGCAAGAAGCCGAAGGTCGGCACGCCCAAGGACTGACCGCTGCGCGTCGGCGCAAGCACGCAACGCGAAATCGAGCGACCTCCGGCAGCGATGCCGGGGGTCGTTTGCTTTTGGCCGAGGCTTTCCTAGATTGGCGGGATGTTCGAGGAGATGTCCGGACCTGAAGGCAACACACCGGAAGACGCGCCAAGCGTCATCCTGCTGCACGGTTTCGCCGGCTTCTCGGTCATGAACCGGCCACTCACCCGCATGCTCGGGCGTGAGGGCTATCGCGCGATCGAGCTGGGCTATGACAGCTGGCGATTGTCGCTCGACCAGATCTGCGAGCGTCTGGCGCCCCGGATCGCGGAGATCGACGAGCGGCATGCCGCGCCGCTTCATATCGTTGCCCATTCGATGGGCGGCCTGGTCGCGCGCGCACTGATCCATCGGCACCGACCGCGCAATCTCGCCAGCGTCGTCATGCTGGGCACGCCCAATGGCGGTAGCGAGATCGCAGACTTTCTGGACCAGCATGACCTGCTACGCCCGCTACTGGGTCAGGCGGCGCGCGCCCTCGTCACCCGCCGACCCGCTGAAATCGACGCGATGCTCGGCAAGGTCGATTATCCAGTGGGAATCATCGCAGGCAATCGCCCACTCATGCCGATCGCCGCCGCGCGGCTCGTCCCGGCGCCCTGTGACGGGAAGGTCAGCGTCGCCTCGACCCGCTTGCCGGAAGCGGCAGATCATATCGTGCTGCCGCTGTCTCACGGCCTGCTGCCCTACCATGGCATGGCGCATCGCCAGGTCCGACACTTTCTCAGCCATGGACGTTTCGACGCACCGCGCTGACGGTCGAACAGGACTCGCGCGACCAGTTCTGACATGTTGCAGATCAGGAGGTGCCCTATGTCCGGACCGATTCACTTCTACACGAACCCGATGTCGCGCGGGCAGATCGTTCGCTGGATGCTTGAAGAGGTCGGCGAGCCTTATGAGACGCACATTCTCGACTATCAGGGGAAGATGAAGGCGCCCGATTATCTGGCGATCAATCCGATGGGGAAAGTGCCGGCGATCGTGCATGACGGCAAGGTCGTGACCGAATGCGCCGCGATCTGCGCCTATCTGGCGGACAGCTTCCCGCAGGCAGGCCTGGCGCCCCGCCCGGAGGAGCGCGCCGACTATTATCGCTGGATGTTCTTCGCGGCCGGGCCGGTCGAGGCTTCCGTCACCAATCGCGCGGCGGGCTTCACCGTCGAGCCGGGGCGCGAGCGCATGTTCGGCTATGGCACCTATGAGCTGACCATGAATGCGCTGGAGGGCGCGCTCAGCGGGCGCGATTATGTTTGCGGGGCACGCTTCACCGCCGCCGATGTCTATGTGGGTTCGCAGATCGACTGGGGATTGATGTTCGGCACGATGCCGGATCGCCTCGCCTTCGCGACCTATGTCGAGCGGCTGCGGGAGCGCCCGGCCTATCGGCGCGCGAAAGAGATCGACAATGCGCTGATCGCGGAGATGCAGGCACAGGCGAACTGACGGCCGATCGTGCGGAGAAAGAAAATGGCCCCGGAGGCAGATCCTCGGGGGCCATTTCTGTTTCGATCGAAGCGGATCAGTCGCGGCTGCCCATGAAGCGCAGCAGGAACATGAACATGTTGACGAAGTCGAGGTAGAGCGACAGCGCGCCGATGACCACGGCCTTGCCCATGAACTCGGTGCCCGCAACGTCGGCGTAGAGGCTCTTGAGCCGCTGCGTGTCATAAGCGGTGAGGCCCGCGAAGATGAGCACGCCCAGAATGCTGACCGCCAGCTCAAGCGCCGTCGACTGGATGAACAGGTTGATCAACGAGGCGATCAGAATGCCGACCACGCCCATGATGAGGAACGTGCCGAACGCCGAAAGATCGCGCTTGGTCGTATAGCCATAGAGGCTGAGCCCCGCGAAGGCAGCGGCGGTGGCGAAGAAGGTCTGCGCGATGGATTCCCCGGTGAACACCAGGAAGATCGACGCCATGGACAGGCCCATCACCACACAATAGGCCCAGTAAAGCATCTGCGCCGTGCTTGTCTGGAGCCGCTGTATACCGAAGCTCAGCACCATCACGAAGACGAGCGGCGCGAACATCAGAACATATTTGAGCGGCCCGGGGCCTGCCAGAACCTGATAGGCGAAGCCGCTCTGCGCGAATAGCAGCGCCACAATGCCGGTGAGCAGCACGCCGCTCGCCATGTAATTATAGATCGACAGCATGTAGCTGCGCAGGCCCGCGTCGAACGCCACATCGCCCGCGCGTGCGGATGCGCCGCCAAAGCCTGCCGATGTCGTCCGGGGATCCGGCCAGTTTGCCATCTCATTCACTCCTTGCGGCCAGCGCGGATGCCGACCGTTGGGCCCAATATCTTACGTCGGCCCCGCCGATTCAAGAGAAACCGGATCGGCACGCCATTTCCAGGCCCGGCTGCAACACTTCATTACAAATGAAAAGGGGCCGGAAAACCGGCCCCTTCCCAATTGCGACGCTTGCGCGACGCCTGATTCTTAGTTGCCCGAACCCGGACCGTAGGTGATTTCCACGCGACGGTTCTGGAGCTCGCGGACGCCGTCGGCGGTCTCGACGCGCGGACGCGTCTCACCGAAGGCCTCGGACGAGATCACGCCGTCCGAAATGCCGTGCGAGGTCAGGTAGCTGCGGACCGACGCGTTACGACGTGCCGACAGGCCCACATTGTACTTGGGCGAACCGGACTTGTCGGCGTGGCCGGCCAGCATGACCTGCGCATTGCCGCAGTTCGCATAAGCCGAAACCGCGTTGTCGAGGATTGCGGCAGCGTCCGGCGTGATGTCGGCGCTATCCCACTCGAAGAACACGATATACGGCCCAGGCGCGCACTG
>JAFKLU010000393.1 GCA_017304105.1 Sphingomonadales bacterium | reverse complement strand
GAACATGCGCGATGACCTGCATCTGACGGTTGAGCGCGGCCTTGCTGGCGCAATAGAAGGTGCCCTGCAGTTCCTCCAACGTGCCGGGGGGCCCGGTCAGCGAGCCGTGCGTGGAGCTGATCGTGACGAGCAGCTTGCGCTGGCCGGCGGCGAGATGTTCGGCGAAGGCCTGGCTGACGCGTAGCGGCCCCTGCACGTTGGTCGCGAAGATCAGGTCCATCAGGCCGAAATCATAATGACCGAAATTCTGGCGGACCGAAGCACCGTCGTCATCCTTGGTGATGCCGGCATTGTTGATGAGAATGTCGAGCGGCTGGGCGCGCAGCGCCCGGGCCAGCGCCGCGACCTCATCGGCCTTGGTTATGTCCATGGTCGCCGGCTCGACGCCCGGATGCTTCGTTGCGAGCCGGACGAGAGTCTCGGGCGTCTCGCGGCCGCGATGCGTGGCAACAACCCGCCAGCCACATTCGGCATATTGCCGGACGAACTCCAGCCCGATGCCGGTGCTCGCACCGGTGACCAGCACGGAGGGGAGGGGCGTCGCCATCGCCTCAGGCCATCGGATGGACGGTGTTGGCGGGCGTCTCGGGCGGGAGCTGCATCACGTCCCAATGCTCGGCGATCTTGCCATCGGCGATGCGGTAGAGGTCCATGATGTAGAGCGAGGGCTTGCCCGGTTCGGTTACATGCTGGTGAAGGAAGACATAATCGCCCTGTTCCATCACATGATGGATGTGGAATTCGAGCTTGCGGTCGTTCGATCCGGTGGTGAAGCCCTCATCCTCGAGCAGTTGCACGAAGCCGGGGAGGCCGCCTCCGGGGATGGTCGGATTATGCTCGATATAGTCGGGCGAGAAATAAAGGTCTGTCGCCTCGATCCCGCGCATTTCCTCGAAAAGCCGCGCGGCCGCCAGGACGATTTCCTTGGGGGACATGGTATTGGTCATCGTCTCTCTCCCGATCAGTGAAAGCCGCCGGATACCTGCATCACCGTCCCCGTCACCCAGCGCGCCTCATCCGAGGCGAGAAAGACGGCGACGGGGGCGATGTCGGCCGGCTCGCCGACGCGGCCAAGCGCGGTCTTGCCGATGATGAAGGCGCGGCTCGCCTCGTCCATCTCGCCGATGCGGTTGCCTTCCGTCTCCGTGCTGCCGGGGCTGATGACGTTGACGCGGATCTGGCGTGGACCGAGCTCCTTTGCCCATACGCCGCTGATTTGTGCGATGGCGGCCTTGGTCGCGGTATAGAGCGTCACCAGCGGCGTAGGCGTCAGCAGGCCGGCCGAGCTCAGATTGAGGATGCTGGCGCCGGGCTGGAGATGCGGCAGGGCCGCCTGTGTGACGAGGATCGTGCCGAGCACATTGGTGTCGAAGTGGCGATGAAACTCGGCCTCGCTGATTTCCTCGATCGGCCCGAAGGTGAAATAGGCGGCATTATTGACGACGATGTCTAGCCGGCCGAACGCGTCGATCGTCGCGGCGATCATGCGCTCCACATCGGCGCGCTGCGAGACGTCGCCCTGCAAGGCAATGGCTCGCCCGCCCGCGGCTTCGATCGCGGCGACGACGCGCTCGGCACCCGTGCGGCTGGAAGCATAGTTGACCGCCACCGCCGCGCCGGCCTCGCCAAGCCCGCGCGCGATGCCGGCGCCGATGCCCTTCGACGCGCCGGTGACGATCGCGACCTTGCCTGCCAATCTTGTCATTGCCTCTCCCTCAATGTCCGATGCCGAAGCGCCCCAGGCCTTCCATGGCCAGCGCCAGATCCCAGTCCGCAGTGCCGAGCATGCTGCTGTCATAGCGCCGGATCGCGTCGAAGCGGCCGTCGCGCACCTTGTTGACCCAGTCCGGATCGCCGATCAGGGCCCGACCAACCGCGACCAGCGTGAAGTCGCCGCGATCGAAGCGGCGCGACAGCTCGCCAAGACTCGCCAGCGGATCGAGCTCGTCCGGCTCGCCCGGAACGTCGAACATCTTGTCCTTCACCCCAACGCTGCCGACTCTGATCACGGGCGCGTCCGTGCAGGCTGACGCCCAGCCGGCCAGGCCGAGGTCGCTGCCCGGCCATTCCGGCATGTAGAAGCGGCGCGTTGAGGCATGAAACAGGTCGACCCCTGCGGCGCGCAATGCGCAAAGCGTCTCCTGAAGCTGCGACGGCGTATCGAAGATGCGCGCGCCGAAATCGACTTCCTTCCATTGCGAGAAGCGCCAGCTGATCAGGAAATCCGGGCCGACCGCCTCGCGGACCGCACGCACGACCCTGAGGGGGAATTGCAGGCGCGCCTCCAGCACCTCGCCGCCATGCTCATCCGCGCGGACATTAGTCTCGTGCCAGCAGAACTGGTCGAGCAGGAAGCCATGCGCGCCATGCAACTCGACGCCGTCCGCGCCGATCGACCAGGCGGTGAGCGCGGCACGGACATAGGCATCGAGGATGGCGTCGAGATCGTCAGCGGTGGCTGCCTCGCCATTCCTTCGGCCCGCCCAGACGAGCCCCGAGGGGCTGAGCGTGGGTGCATGCGGGGCGGGGCCGTTGCTTCCGCGCGTGCGCATCGCGCCTTCGTGCCAGAGCTGGAGCAGCATATGACCGCCGGCTGCCTTCACCGCGCCGACGATGTGCGCCCAGACGGGAACGGCATCCCCATGCAGCGTGACGGCGGCAGACTGGCCGGTCGCGCTCGGATGATCGATGGCGGAGGATTCACCGATGATGAGCCCGGTGCCGCCGCGAACACGCGCGACATAATAGTCGGCTAGCGCCCGATCCGGCACATTGTCCTTCGACCAGCCGCGCTGCATCGGCGGCATGACGAAGCGATTGGGCAGCGTCACCGACTTGATGGTCAGCGGCTCGAACAGGCCAGGGCTGATCTGCGGGCCGTTCATGCCGTGCGCAGCCGGTCGAGATGCGCGATGAAGAGCGCGCGCAGCGACAGGGCGGGGCGGCCGGTGATCATCTCGACATGACGGGTGACGATGGCATGGTGGCCATCGTGCACCGCATATTCGAAGGATTTGAGATCGGCGATGGTGAAAGGCCCGATCCATTGCGCGGCCTGTTCATCCTCGGCCCGGTCGATCGCGCTGCTACGGGCGGCTCCGGGCTCGTCGGGCGGGACGATATAGGCGATGGGCTTGCCGCTCAGTTCCGATGCGATGGCGGCGGCGTCGCGATTGCTGAGCAGTTCCGGCCCGGTGATCTCGTAGATCGCTCCCGCATGGCCTTGTCCGGTCAGCACGCCCGCCGCGGCCGCGGCGCAATCCTGCTTGGCGACGAAGCCGACCACGCCGTCGCCGGCGCTGCTGATCCACTGGCCGGTGGCGATCGCCTGCGGCGCCACGGCGTCGACCAATATGTCGGCATAGCTGTTCATGCGCAGGATGGTGGCGGCGAGGGGGCTTGCCCGCAGCAGTTCCTCGGTGAAGCGATGGTCGGGTATGACGAAGGAGGGATTGCGCGGGTGGATGCCGGTGCTGGACGTGTAGGCGATCTGCCGCAGTCCAGGGGTTCCTTCGGCCGCGCGGATCGCCGCCTGATGCTGGGCGCGGCGCCGTTCGCCGACGTCGGCGGTACTGATCAGCAACATGCGCTCGGCGCCGGCAAGAGCTGGCCCGAGCGTCTCGGGCTTGTCGAAGTCACCATGGCGCACCTCCGCTCCCCGCCGCGCGAAATCGGCGAGTTTTGCCGGGTCGCGGCTGATCAGGATGAGAGTGGCCGGATCGGTCGAGCGTATCGCCGCCTCGGCGGTCATCCGCCCAAGCTCTCCAGCCGCGCCGGTAATGGCCATGCGCATGCGAATCTTCTCCCCGCCGTCCCGCGTTCAGCGATAGCCGCCCGCAACATTGATGATCTCGCCCGTCACCCAGCCGGCATCGTCCGAGGCCAGAAAAACGACCGTGGGCGCGATGTCCTCCGGCTGTCCGAAGCGGCCGGCGGGCGTGCGGTCGATCAGCATCTGCACCATCGCGATGTCGCCCATCGTGCCGAGGCGGTGATTGCCCTCCGTCTCCGTCGCGCCGGGGCGGATGCCGTTGACGCGGATACCGCGCGGACCGAGTTCGGCTGCCCAGGTCTGCGTCATCGTGTCGATGGCGGCCTTGCTTCCGGCATAGATGGTGGAGCCCGGTCCCGGGGTCAGGATGCCTGCCGAACTGACATTGATGATCGAGCCGCCGCGCCGCAGATAAGGAAGCGCGCTCTGCGTCATCAGCAATGCGCCCAACACATTGACATTGAACTGCTGGTGGAACGCCGCCTCCGTGATCTGCTCGATCGCGTGGAAATCGAACACGGCGGCATTATTGACGAGGATGTCGAGACTGCCGAACGCCGTGATCGCCTGCGTCACGATCCGCTGTGCATCGGCCGCCAGCGATACATCGCCCTGGATCGCGATCGACTGCCCGCCGTTCCGTTCGATCGCGGCAACGACGGCGTCCGCGCCCTCCCGGCTGCTCGCATAATTGACGGTGACACGCGCGCCCGCTCTGGCCAGGCTTTTCGCGATTGCCGCGCCGATGCCCTTTGACGCACCCGTGACGATCGCGACTTTGCCTCCAAGATCGTTCACTTGTCCTCGCCCATCCTCTGATTCTTCGGACGTCTCGCCCTCAGGCACACTAAACAGTTTGGTTTTTGACAGTCAAACCATTTAGTATGGATTTTCGATTTGCGCTTGTCTCCAAGCTCCCCAATAACCCTTGCCCGAAGACCGTGATGACCAAGCAAACCGCTCCTTCCCGCTCCACCGAGACCCGCCAGCGCATCCTCCTCGCCGCGCGCGAGGAGATCATCATCCATGGTGCCGCCGGTGCCCGGGTCGACCGGATCGCTACGCTGGCGAAGACCAGCAAGGAGCGGATCTACTTCTATTTCAGGAACAAGGCCGAGCTGGTCGCGGCGGTCGCCGCCGAACATGCCAGCAGCTTCCAGAATCGCATCGATTTCGAAGAGGAAGATGTCCTCGCCTTCGTCGAGGCGATGTTCGACTTCTATTGCACGCAGAAGGAGGAAGTGACGCTCTGGCTGCGATTGCTGCTCGACGTGGGCGACGAGGAGATTTCGCTCGACGATCCGCGCGTCGTCTGGCTGCAGCAGCGCGTCGAGACCGTCCGTAGGGCCCAGCAGGCCGGCACGATCGATCCGGCTTGGGACCCGATCATGCTGCTCAATCTCCTGTCGAGCCTGGCGGCGAGCTGGGCGATCGCGCCGGTCTATGTGAATGCGCTGCGCGAGGACGGAACGGGGCCACAGTCCCAGCAGCGGCACCGCAAGGCCGTGCTGACGATCGCCGCGCAGATGCTGAAGCACGCGCCCCCCGCCGATTAGCGGCGCTAGAGCGCGCGATCTTTTGCGGCCCGCATCGCCACCAGATAGGCTTTGCGCACCGACCAGCTCAGATAGACGCCGATCGGGCCCAGGATCACCGCGGCGAGCGCCATGGACTGGGGCAGCATTGCCTCGTCGCGAAACAACCGGTCGGTGAGCAGCGCGATGAACAGCGGGCCGAGGCCGTTGCCGAGAATGTTCATGACGGCGATGTAGAAGGCGGTGATGGTGCCCCGCATGCGGCCAGGCGTCACGACCTGGATCGCGGCATTGCCGGGGCTGGTGCCCATCGCGCCGAAGAACAGGCTGCCGCCCAGCATGAAGAGTGCGAGGCCTGCATTGGGCATGAGCGGGAAAAGGATCGCGAAGGGCAGCAGGATGGTGCTCGCTATCGCCATGACCAGCATATTGGCGTCGTCATGGCCCTGCATCGTGCGGCGATCGGTCAGCCAGCCACCAAGAAGAAGACCGGCGGGCATAACGATGAGCGAGATGAAGCCGATATAGATGCCCGGTTCGCCAGTCTTCCAGCCGAACGATCGTTCGAGAAAGGCGGGCGCCCAGATCGTTGTTCCGAATGACAGCATAGCCTTGATCGTGATGCCCAGGATGAGCGGGACATAAACGGCGCGCCACTGGACAAGGAAGCGCATCGCGTCCGGGAAGCTCAGGGCTTCGTCATTCGCGATCGCCTCCTTGCGACGCGCTGGCTCGGGCACCGTCGCGAGCACCACCAGCGACCAGATCAGGCCCGGAATGCCCAGAAGCAGGAAAGTGAGCTGCCAGGGCCGTAAATTACCGATGAGGGGCAGGCCATTGGTGACGCCGGTGCCCAGCCAGATGATGAACACGCCGCCGATGAAGAAAGCGAGCCCCTGACCCCCGACATTGCCGAGATTGACCAGAGCGATCGCGCGGGCGAGCTTCTCGCGAGGATACATGTCGGCGATCATCGAATAGGTGGCGGGCGTGTTACAGCTTTCCCCGACGCCCACGCCGACGCGGGCCAGCGCGAGTTGCCAGAATGTCTGCGCGAGACCGCAGGCGGCCGTCATGACGCTCCAGAATGCCATGCCGATGCCGATGATCCATTTGCGGGGACCATGATCGACGAAGCGAGACAGGGGAATGCCGACGCCGACATAGAAGACGACGAAGGCAAATCCGATGAGCAGGCTCATCTGCGTGTCGGTGAGGACCAAGTCGCGCTTGATGGGGATGACGAGCAGCGCCAATATCTGCCGGTCGACAAACGAAAAGGCAACGGCGATCGCCAGGACGAAAACTGTCCAGCGCGGTTGAGTGGCCACCGAATTCCCGTCGGCCGGATGATTAAACATCGCCCCTCCTGCCCCTGTGAATATGCAAAATAGTATAACAATGCAATTGGGGGTAGTTCGAGGTCAATGTCCGCGCGCTCCTGGCCGACGAAGCCGATCTCGCTAGAATCATTCTGCCCCTGCTTGAGGCGTGGCGAGCCGTCCGTACCCAAGCTCCCGAGCTCACCCGACAACTTCTCGCGCCACGCGGAGGAGCGAACAGAGCCAGCTCCTGATGTCGATCCCAGGCGTCGGAGCGATTACCGCCACCTCCTATCTGACCGCCGTCGAAAATCCTGCCAATTTCAAACGATCGCGCTTTGTCGGTTCATGGTTCGGCTTGACCACGCGGTGCTATCAGTCGGGCAAGGTCGACTATGATGGTCATATCTCCCGGCGCGGCGACACCCACGTGCGCTCGCTTCTCTACAAAGCCGCCTTCGTAATCCTGATCCCACAGCCATGCTGCCAGCAATCTGCGCACGTGGGGCCTGAAGCTGCGGGAAAAGATCGGCTTCAAACGGGCGGCCGTCGCGGTTGCGCGCAAACTGGCGGTCATCATATACGCGATGCTCTGCTCGGGTGAACTCTTCGATAGGAAACAAGCTTCCGCCTGATCAAATCGGACTCGACAGCGCCCATGGCGTGACTAGGCCTCCCTTGCCGGGACGTAGGCCGGTCCATTTCGTAGCTGCCGTTGGGATGAGTTCACCGCCGTATTGGATCGCATCCTCAAGCGGGTCGAAGCCGCGAATGAAATGTGGAAATGCCGAGATCGTAACAGTCGAGCAACGCTTCGGCGACTGCTCGCCGGTGCCGACCAGGGCTGTGGAGTTGCCTGGCGCCGGTGACGCGGGCAAAGCCCGTCCAGAGACGTTTGTCGAGGCGTTCGCCTCGGGACGCCGCAGCCCGGTAAATGAAACGGACATCAAATTTCTCCCGCATCCCAATCGCCGTCGATTGCAAGAGGGGGGCGCTGTTCAAACGAGTAGTCCTTGAACTTCTTCGGCTTCTCACGATCGGCCTTGGGCAGGCGGCTGATCCCATGCCGCTGTCATCGGCATGTCCTCGACCGACTACCGCTGGCGCCACTTCAGGACCGTCTTCTCGTTGATGCCGAACCGCTTGGCGAGGCTCGCGACCGAAGCTTTCGATCGCTGTAGCTCTGCTCGTATGCTTGCGTGGTCTTGGCGCTGCCGCGGAGAACCTGGCCCATAACTCCCTCCGCTGTGATGAAGACAGTCTTACACCATCACATGCTGGGACTAAACACCTAGACCACGAAATTCATCGGTATTGAAGAAGGTCGTACTGAAAGGGATTTGCCCCAATCGAACATCAAGAAATCCTGTTCGATACCATCCGCGAACACGACGCCGCCGTCGTTCATGTGAGACGTGATCTGGAGCGCTTTGCCGGCCAGCTTGCCTGACCGCATGCCGGTGCTGGTCGAGACGCTGGGGAAGGGCTCCCGCACGAACCAGGCGAGCGCCGGCTCGTCTGGTCTAATTTTTATTGATAGGTGCGTGGCTTCCATGATCGAGCGTGCCCAGCCCGTGGCGCCCGTTCCGGTGGCAACGATGATGCCGCTCGAACTTTGCTCTTCCTCGAGCTTCCCGTCCGTAATCAGGTAGCGGGCCGACTGATGACTACGATGGCCGATGAACAGCTCGTTGAGCGCGCAGAGCTTTTCGCCAGTGTCCAAAACGCCCTCGACCATCGTCCGCGCTTCGATCGTCACGTCCCGCTTCACAATATGACCGAGGAGGGGCGCAAGCTGCTGGACGTGATGGCGGACCAGCACGCCATCATAGCGATCGGGCGCCGGGTTGATGCCTACGACCGGCTGCCCTGAGAGATATTTGGCGACATTGGGGATGAGACCATCCTGCCCAACGGCGACGATGATATCCTCAGCGGCAAAGGTGAACCGATCGAAATCGGCCCGGCGAACGATGGTTTGACGCCAATCGGCCGGCACTGCATTCCGCGCGTTGGCAATGACGGCGCCGAAAGCCAGATGGCGCGCCTCGAGCTCCGCGAGATCCTGGCCTCGCGTCTTGAGATAGAAGCGCGCCTGCTCAAGCGTGGCATGGCGAGCGAGCAGCAGCTCAAGTTCGGTTTCCCGCGTGACGAAGACCACACGCGGTGCCAGCGTCGCCATGTTTTTCGCTCCTTACC
>JAFKLU010000392.1:1856-18175 GCA_017304105.1 Sphingomonadales bacterium | reverse complement strand
GTGAAGCCGCCGGGCACCAACTCCACGTCGAACCCCTTATGCGCGAGCGCATATTTGGTGCGCCAGACATAAGGGCTGATCGTGCAGCCGGATTCGAGCTGCAGGTCGAAGAGAGTGATCTTGTTGTCCTTGGCCATGGGCCGCCCTTTCAATTAGCGCCGTTGGGGCTGAGCGAAGCCCCCTCGCTCCGCTCGGGCATGGGCTTCGACTTCGCTCGGCCCGAACGGATTGGGTGGGATAAGGTCTTGCGCGTTACGCCTCGACCTTCTTGTCGGCGTCCTTGAGCAGTTCCTCGCGCTTGGCCTTGGCGAACATCTCCTTGATCGCCGGACGCGCGTTGATGCGGTCGAGCCAGGCGCACAGGCCGGGCGTCTTCTCCGGGTTCACATAATCCTGGAAGTAGCCGCCGGGGCGCTGCAGGCCATTGGCGATGGCGAAATTGCAGATGTCGGCGAGGCTGTAGCCGCTGTCGACCAGATAATCCTGCTTCGAAAGCGTCTCCTCCAGCCGCGCCACCGAGACGCCGACCTTGCGGAACTCCTCGTCCAGCATCTCCTGGGGGAAGCCGTTGCGCGCGCGGCGCCATTTCACCTGCTGCTCGGGGATGGTCACCTTGTTGGTCACATGATCCTCGAATTCCTCGTCGCTCATCTTCTGGGCGATGGCCTTGATGCCGTAAGCCCAGCCGATGGTGGAGACGCACCAGCAGAAATATTCGTCGACCCACTTGGTCCACACCCGCATCTCGGCGCGCTTGAACGGATCGGCGGGGCGCAGCGAATTGCCGGCCTCGGGGAAGACGTCCTCAAGATATTCGCAAATGACGGTGGATTCGGTGACGACCTTGCCGTCGTGCCAGAGCGCCGGCACCTGACCGCGCGGGTTGATCGCCTTGAACCAGTCGCTGTGCTGCTCGAACTTGGCGGGGTCCACGAACACCGGCTCGAACTCAAGGCCCTTCTCGTAAAGCGTGGCAAGCGGCTTCAGCGAATTGGCGCCGGGGCCGAAGCTGTAGAGTTTCAACGTCATGCGAGTCTCCCAAATCCTTCGAAAGTCAGTGTGCGAAAAAAAGGCGCGACGGGTAAGCCGCCGCGCCCTTGAATTTCGTCAGGCGTCGCCGTCCTTGCCCTCGGCGAAGACGCGGGTGCGGTCGCGGCCCCAGCTCATCAGCGCCTCCACGCGCTGCCGGGCGCCCTCGGGATCGCTCTCCATGGGCGCCACGGAATCGATGATCGCCTGGAAATGCTTCTCCAGCCCCTCGCGCACCTCGGGATAGGGGATGATATAGGCGGCATTCTCCTGAATGCCCTTGAGGATCGCCTGCCCCAGCTTCTCGGGCTCCAGGCCATGCTGGTGGATCGAGTGAAGCGAGGCGATCGACTCCTCATTCTCGACATAGCCGCTGGTGCCGAACTTGGCCGGGCGCAGCTTGCTGGCCTCGGCGATGTTCGACTTGATGTTGGCCGGGGTCACGACCGAGACGCCGATACCGTATTTCTCAAGGCCCTGCCGATAGCCTTCCATCAGGTTGATGCTCGCGGCCTTGGCGGCGGAATAGGGCCCGGCGAGCGCGCTGCCCATGAAGCCGCCGAGCGAGGAGACGGTGACGATATGGCCCGGCACGCCGGCCGCGATCATGCGCGGCACGAAGGTCACCATGCCATTGATGACGCCGTTCAGATTGACGCCGATGATCCAGTCAAAGTCATCATAGGTGGTCTTCTCGATGGGACCGAAGCTGTTCACGCCGGCGGTGTTGGAGAGAATGGTCGGCGCGCGGCCGAACACGGCCTCAACCTCGTCGGCTGCCTTCGCATAGGCCTCGCGGTCCATGATATCGAGCACAATGCCGTGCGCCTTGATCTGATGCTCGGACAGGGTCCGGACCGCGGTCTCGATCGCCTCGGCGCGCACGTCGGCAATGACGATCTCCGCGCCCGCCCGTCCGAAAACCATCGCCTGACCAAAACCGGCGCCCGATGCGCCGCCGGTGATGAATGCCAGCTGGCCGCTCAAATCCTGCATGAACTCCTCTCCCTTCGTTTCGCGCGGGAGGGTCGGGCCAGCCAATTGTTGCTTCCCCCAACCATCCACGACTATGCTTCCAGCGGGCGTCCGGCGGGAAGAGGCGAGCACGCACGCACAAGCGGAACGGCCCGGCCCTCCCCAACAAGCGATGCGACCCGCTCGGCAGTTCCGGAGGCTTTTGACTTAATTCCGGACAATGTCAACAATGACCCGGCGAGCCATGCGGTCGACCGAGAGAATGAATTGCCCGCCATCGGGAATCGCCGCCTCATATCGGAACGCCTGACTGTGCGGCGACTCCCAGTCGGCCACGCTCATCTCCGCCCCGTCCGGCCGCCGCCAGACGCCCGGCTCGGGGAAGCGCGCGAAGGCATCGACGGCCTGTGCCCGGCGCTGCGCGAGCATGGCAGTGAAGTCCTCCAATGCGAGATCCCGCCCCGCCCAGTCCACCCAGCTCAGGTCATTGTCCTGCGCATAGGCATTGTTGTTGCCGCGCTGGCTGCGGCCGAACTCGTCGCCCGCCGTCAGCATGATCGCGCCGGTGGAGGCGAACAGGGTCGCGAGCAGGGCGCGCAGGTCCGCACGGCGCAGGGTCTGGACATGGGGATCGTCGCTCGGCCCCTCGACGCCGTGGTTCCACGAATGATTCTCGCCATGGCCGTCGCGATTTTCCTCGCCATTCGCCTCATTATGGCGATGCGCATAGGTGACCGCATCCGCGAGGGTGAAGCCGTCATGCGCCGCAAGGAAATTCACCGTGCGGGTAGGCCCCGCGAAGATGTCGGAGGAGCCGGCAAGGCGCGTGGCGAGCTTGCCCACGCCCTCGTCCCCGCGCCAGAAGCGGCGCACATCGTCGCGATAGCGATCATTCCATTCGAGCCAGTTGTCCGGGAAGTTGCCGAGCTGATAGCCGCCCGGCCCGATGTCCCACGGCTCGGCGATGAGCAGCCGGTCCGCCAGCCAGGGATCGGCGGCGATCTCGGCGAAGATCGGCGCGTCACGGTCGAAGCCCGGCCCGCGCGCGAGGATCGGCGCCAGATCGAAGCGGAAGCCATCCACGCCCGCCTGCCGCACGAAATGGCGCAGGCTCGCAAGGATGAGCGCGCGGACCTCGCTCCGCGCGCAATCGAGCGTGTTGCCCGTCCCCGCGTCGTTGATGAGCCGCCCGTCCGGCTCCAGTGCATAATAGCGCCCCTCGCCAAGGCCGCGCATTGAGAGGGTCGGGCCGAACCGGTCGCTCTCGCCCGTATGATTGAAGACGAGATCGAGGATGACGCCGATGCCCGCGCGGTGCAGCGCCGCAACCGTCTCGCGCAATTCCTTCATGCCGCCGGGGCACAAGCGCGGATCGAGCGCCATGGGCACGATCGGATTGTAGCCCCAGGCATTTGTCAGGCCGAGCGGGGGCAGATGGCGCTCGTCGATCCACGCGACGATCGGCATCAGCTCGACGGCGGAGACGTGCAGCTTCTTCAGGTGCGCGATCACCGTCGGGTCCGCGAGCGCCGCCACCGTGCCCCGCTCATGCTGCGCAACAAATGGGTGCAGCATGGTGAAGCCGCGCACATTGAGTTCATAGATGAGACCGCCGGGCTGAAAGCGCGGCGCGGCGCGGCGGACATCGGCGAGCGGCTTCTCCACGACGCCCTTTGGGACCAGCGCCGCCGTATCCACGCCGCGCTCGCCAAGGCGCGGATCATAGGCGAAGGGGCGGTCGATGGCGGTGGCATAGGGATCGAGCAACAGCTTGGCGGGATCGAAGCAGAGGCCGCGCTCCGGCGCCCAGTCGCCATGGGCGCGCAGGCCATAGCGATGGCCGGCCTTCACGCCGGGGATGCTCGCATGCCAGTGCTCGCCGTCGCGGGTCATGGGATGCTGCGTTTCGGTGTCGCCGTCGAACAGGCAGAGGCTGAGCGCCGATGCGTCCGGCGCCCAGACCGAGAAATCCGCGCCGCTGCGGGTCAGGCGTGGGCCGTGCATTTAACGTCCGCGAAGCAGCGGGAGCGCTACGCTCGTCACGTCACCACATCGGGCGCGGTCCGCCCCGTGTGGCGCTCGATCCCGGCGATGGCATCGGCCGCCGCGATGAGGTCCGCGAGCATGGCGGGCGTTTCCTCGTCGAGCGCGCCGCCAGCGGGCTCGTAGCGCTCGAGATAGACGCGCAAAGTGGCGCCCTCCGTGCCCGTGCCGGACAGGCGGAACACGACGCGCGAGCCGCCCTCGAACATCACCCGCAGACCCTGATTGGCGCTGACCGAGCCATCGACCGGATCGGCATAGGAGAAGCTGTCAGCCGCCGCGATCGTCAGCGGGCCGAAGCGCTTGCCGGGGAGCGCGGGCAGCGCGGCGGTCAGTTCGGCGATCAGCGCATTGGCCTTGTCGGTGGGCAGGCCCTCATAATCATGGCGCGCATAATAGTTCCGGCCGAAGCGCGCCCAGTGATCGCGGGCGAGATCGTCGACGGGGATCTTGCGCACGGCGAGGATGTTCAGCCAGAGCAGCACGGCCCAGACGCCGTCCTTCTCGCGCACATGGTCGCTGCCCGTGCCGGCGCTTTCCTCGCCGCAGATGGTCGCCATGCCGGCATCGAGCAGATTGCCGAAGAATTTCCAGCCGGTCGGCGTCTCGTAGCAGGCAATGCCCAGCGCCTGCGCGACGCGGTCCGCCGCCGCGCTGGTCGGCATGGAGCGGGCAATGCCCTTGAGGCCGGCCTTGTAGCCCTTCGCCAGATGCGCGTTCGCCGCCAGCATGGCGAGCGAGTCCGATGGCGTGACGAAGCGCCCCTTGCCGATGATGAGGTTGCGGTCGCCGTCGCCATCCGATGCCGCGCCGAAATCGGGCGCGTCCGCACTCATCATCAGGTCGTAGAGCGCTTTCGCATGAACGAGGTTCGGGTCCGGATGATGATGGCCGAAATCCTCCAGCGGGGTGCCGTTGCGCACCGTGCCGGGCGCGAAGCCGAGGCGCTTCTCGAAGATCTCGTGCGCATAAGGACCGGTCACGGCGCTCATCGCGTCGAACGCCATGCGGAAGCCGCCCGCCGCCATGGCGCGGATCGCGTCGAAATCGAACAACGTCTCCATGAGCGCGGCATAGTCGGCGACGCTGTCGACGATCTCCACGGTCATGCCGCCGACGTCCACCGTGCCGAGCGCGTCGAGATCGATGTCCGGCGTCTCCACCGTCAGCCAGCGGTCGATGCTGGTCGTGCGCTGGAAAATGGCGTCCGTCACCTTCTCAGGCGCGGGGCCCCCATTCGAGACGTTATACTTGATGCCGAAATCCTCGTCCGGCCCGCCGGGATTGTGGCTCGCGGAGAGGATGAGCCCGCCGATCGCGCCATATTGGCGGATGAGGTTGCTCGCGGCGGGCGTGGAGAAAATGCCCCCCTGCCCCACCATCACCTTGCCGAAGCCATTGGCGGCGGCCATGCGGATCGCCTGCTGGATGACCGTGCGGTTGTGGAAGCGCCCGTCCCCCCCGATTACGAGCAGCGCGCCTTCCTTGCCCTCCACCACGTCGAACACCGACTGGATGAAGTTCTCGGCATAATTGGGCTGCTGGAAGACCTTCACCTTCTTGCGCAGGCCAGAGGTGCCGGGCTTTTGCCCCTCATAAGGCGCGGTCTTTATGGTCGAGATCGTCATGAGGCCCCTTTCAGCCGCCTGTAGAGCGCGGCGTAATCATGACCGCTCTGCGCCCAGGAAAAGTCCGCGGCCATGCCGCTGCGCTGAACCCGCCGCCAGGCCGCGGCATCGTCAAAGAGCCGCACGGTCCGCGTGATCGCGTCCGACAGGCCCTCATAGTTGATCGGCGAGAACTGGATGCCCGTGGCGGCGCCGGCAGCGAGCGCTGCGAAATTGGCATCGATGACGGTATCGCCAAGCCCACCTGTGCGCGCCACGACGGGCACGCAGCCATAAGCGAGGCCATAAAGCTGCGTGAGGCCGCAGGGCTCGAAGCGCGAGGGGATCAGGATCGCGTCGCCGCCGCCCTGCAGCAGATGCGCGAGTTGTTCGTCATAGCCGATGCGGATGCCGATGCGGCCGGGGTGGCGCCCGGCGGCGGCATGCAGCCCCGCCTCGATCGCCGCATCGCCCGTGCCAAGCAGAGCGAGCCGCCCGCCGAGGCCGACGAGATGGTCGAGCACCTCGATGAGCACGTCCATGCCCTTCTGCCAGGTGAGGCGGCTGATGACGGTGAACAGCGGCCCGTCGCCGGGTTCGAGGCCGAAGGCGCGCTCCAGCTCCCGCTTGTTGGCGGCGCGCATGTCCAGCGTGTCGGCGGTGAAATTCCCGGCCAGCGCGGCATCGGTCGCCGGGTTCCACGCCTGCGTGTCGATGCCGTTAACGATGCCGCTCAGCCGATCCTCCCGGCCGACGATCAGCCCTTCCAGGCCCATGCCGAACTCGGGCTTCTTGATCTCCTGCGCATAGCCGGGGCTGACCGTGGTGATCGCGTCGGCCAGCTTGACGCCCGCCTTCAACATGCCGACCCCGCCATGATATTCCACCCCGTCGATGGACCAGGCGGCGCGCGGCAGCTCCAGCCGGGCGAAGAAGTCGGCGCCGAAATAGCCCTGAAAGGCCATGTTGTGGATGGTCATCACGCTGGCGGGGCGGGTCAGCGCATCCTCGCCATAAACGAGATAGGCCGGCGCGAGGCCCGCTTGCCAGTCATGCGCGTGGAGCACGTCGAACCGCTTGAGGCCCGCGCGGCCCGCGGCGATGTCGGCTGCGGCGCGGGCGAGCGCGGCGAAGCGCAGGCCGTTGTCGAACCAGTCGCGGCCCATCGCGTCGGCATAGGGGCCGCCCTCGCGTTCATAATAAGCCGGGGCGTCGAGCACGAGGATCGGGCGGCCGTCATGCGTGGCGGCGAGGATGCGCGCCGGGCTGCCGAGCAAAGACGCATATTTGTGGACGGTGCGCTTGCGCCCTAGCGCGCGCATCACGGCCGGATAGCCCGGAATGAAGCGCGTCATCGCGATGCCATGCGGCGCGACGGCGGCGGGCAGCGCGCCGACCACATCGGCAAGGCCACCGGTCTTGACCAGCGGCCAGCATTCGGAAGCGACGGAAAGAACAGCGAGGTCAGTCACGAATAACAGCCCCTAAAGTGACTTTGCGACAAAGGAAATGCGTCATGACGGCAAAACCTTTGCCAGAAACCTTACGTCCTGCTCCCTCGTGCCCGATCTCTCCCCGCACATCTTGCCGGATCAACAAAAAAGCGCCCCGCACGTTGCCGGCGGGGCGCTGTTCCTTTGCTATGGGGTGACGTCGATCAGGCGAAGCTGACCGAAGTCTTGCGGCGGCGCATCGCCGCGCCGGCCAGACCGAAGCCGCCGATCATCATCGCCCAGGTGGCCGGTTCGGGCACCGCATTGGCCGGCGTGAAGGTGTAGAACAGCAGGTCCTGCTTGCCTTCGACCCACGTCTTCTTGTGCTTGCCGGATTCCTTGTAATAACCGTCGCTCGTGGCGACGAAGAACTCGTAGGTGCCCTTGGCAAGCTCGCCGCTATCCGCATAGAGCGCGTTGGCCGCATTGATGTAGCTGCTCAGGCCGCTCGACGTGACTTTGAACTGGTCGTCCCGCAGATCGAACAGGTCGGACTGCTTCTCGTAGCGCAGCTCCCAGATCGCCAGCTGCAGGGCAGTCTGGGTCGTCACGCTGGCCGACGCGCCGTTGGCACCGAGCATGTCGGAGATCAGGTTCGTGCGGTACTGCGCACTCGAGGCCGAGTAGAAGTTCTTCAGATAGTCGCTGAGGGTGACGACCTGGAACGTGCCGGTGCCCGAGTTCTCGATCAGCTCGACGCAATATGCGAGGAAGCTGGTATCCACCCCGCCCAGCTTGCCCACGACCTGCTGCGGACCGAGGTTGGTGCTGTAGCTCGTGCCGTTGTTGCGGATCGTGCCGGTCGGCGCGCCCGCCAGGCTCGAGATGCTGGTGATCTCCAGCTGGAGCGCGTTCGCGCTGGTGGATGCGAAAAGGGCTGCCATGCCGGCGGCGACGCTGATGAGAGCTTTTTTCATACGATTTCCCACTGCTTTGTTGATGCCCTCATTTTCTCCTTCCCAAGTCTCCAAGGACAGCGAGTTAACTATGAGATATCGCGCCCAAAACAGCCTATTGGCTCGTTCTGGAACAGAATATTCATCCTGAGTTTTTACTTAACCATGATTTTGCGCCCTCGCCCGCAATCCCATGCTCAAATGGAAAGGGCGGAACAGCCATTTCCGTTCCGCCCAGCATGTCTTGAGAGGGGCAGGGACGGCGATTCGCCGATTTGCCCCGGCGCGCCGCTTTTCTACACCAGCTGCTCGATCATCCGTTTGGTGATGAGGCAGATGCCGCTTTCCGTGCGGCGGAAGCGCTTGGCGTCCAGCACCGGGTCCTCGCCGACAACCAGTCCCTCGGGAATGCGCACGCCGCTGTCGACGACCACGCGCTTCAGGCGGGCACTGCGGCCGATGTTGCAATAGGGCAGGATGACCGCCTCGTCGGCGCGGGAAAAGCTGCCCATCTTCACGCCGGTGAAGAGCAGGCTGCGGCAGGCCGTCGCGCCCGAGACGATGCAGTCCTGCGAGATCAGGGATGAAATCGCCGTGCCGCGCCGGCCATCCTCGTCATGCACATGTTGAGCTTGGGCACGACGTCGGTGAGGGCGATATTGGCCTCCCAATAAGCAGCGGGCGTGCCGACAGGGCGCCAATATTCCTCGATTTCCTCGGCGGCGCGAATGGCGCTGTCCGAGAACAGATGCGCCACGGCCTTCCCGTGCTTGACGATATAGGGGATGATGTCGGCGCCGAAATCCCGCTTGCTCTCAGGGTCGGCCGCATCGCGGCGGAGCTGGTCGAACAGGAACTCGGTATCGAACACGTAGATGCCCATGGAAGCCAGCGCCACGTCCGGCTTGCCGGGCATGGCCGGCGGGTCCTTGGGCTTTTCCAGGAAGCGCGTGATCCGGCCGCTATCGTCGACATCCATGACGCCGAACTCCTTGGCCTGCTTGCGCGGCACTTCCAGGCAGCCGACCGTCACGTCCGCGCCGTCCCGCACATGCTGCTGGAGCATGATCTCGTAATCCATCTTGTAGATGTGGTCGCCGGCCAGGATCACGATGAAGCGCGGCGCATGCGCCTGGATGATGTCGATGTTCTGATAGACGGCGTCGGCCGTGCCTTCATACCACTGGAATTCGTTCATGCGCTGCGAGGCGGGCAGGATGTCGAAGCTCTCGTTGCGCTCGGGCCGCATGAAGTTCCAGGCGCGCTGCATGTGGCGGATGAGCGAATGCGCCTTGTATTGCGTGGCGACGCCGATGCGGCGGATGCCCGAGTTCAGCGCGTTCGAGAGGGCGAAGTCGATGATGCGCGACATGCCGCCGAAATAGACTGCCGGCTTGGCGCGATTGTCGGTCAGCTCCATCAGCCGGCTGCCACGCCCGCCGGCCAGCACATAGGCCATGGCGTCACGCGCCAGCGGCTGACCTCTCATTTCCCGAACCGGCATTCCCATAGCCCCCACTCTATCCTTCACTACACAACATGATCGTGGCGAGCGGCGGCAATGTCATCACGGCCGCGCCATCCTGCACCGCTACCTGTCCCAGATTTCCGATACCACTGCCGCCATAGAAAGTTGCATCGCTGTTGAGGATTTCGCGCCAGATGCTTCCGCCGGGCAGCGGCACGCGATAGTTCTCGCGCACGGCGGGCGTCATGTTCGCGATGATCGCGACGGTCTGCGCGCCCGGCGCCTTGCGCGCCCAGGCGAAGACGGAACGCTCAGCGTCATCGACGATGAGCCACTCAAAGCCCTCGCCCTCGCAATCGCGCGCGTGCAGGGCCGGATAGGTGCGGTAAAGGCGATTGAGATCGCGCACGAGATTGCGCACCCCCTCATGCGCGGGGGCGCCGCGCAGATCCCAGTCGAGGGCCCTGCCCTCGCTCCATTCGCGGCGCTGGGCGAACTCCTGCCCCATGAACAGCAGCTTCTTGCCCGGATAGCCCCACATCAGCGCATAATAAGCGCGCAGATTGGCGAATTTCTGCCAGTCGTCGCCGCTCATTTTGCCGAGCAGCGAACCCTTGCCGTGGACCACCTCATCATGGCTCAAGGGCAGCACGAAGTTCTCGGCGAAGGCATACATCAGGCCGAAGGTGATCTCGTCATGATGGTGGCGCCGGTGGATCGGCTCGCGGCTCATATACTTCAGCGTGTCGTGCATGAAGCCCATGTTCCACTTGAAGCCGAAGCCGAGCCCCTTCTCGTGGACGGGCTGGGTGACGCCGGGCCAGGATGTGGATTCCTCGGCGATGGTGAGGATGCCCGGATGCGCGCCATACACGGCCTTGTTCATGGCCTGAAGGAAGCCGACCGCCTCCCAATTCTCGCGGCCGCCCTGCGCATTGGGGATCCACTCGCCCGCCTCGCGACTATAATCGCGGTAGAGCATGGAGGCGACCGCATCCACGCGCAGCCCGTCAACATGATAGCGCTCGGCCCAGAACAGCGCATTGTTGACCAGGAAGCTCGACACCTCGCGCCGCCCGAAATTGTAGATGGCGGTGTTCCAGTCCGGGTGGAAGCCGAGGCGCGGATCCTCATGCTCGTAGAGCGCGGTGCCGTCGAAATGGGCGAGGCCGAACTCGTCCGTCGGGAAATGCGCGGGCACCCAATCCAGCAGCACGCCGATGCCGGCCCGGTGGGCGCCATCCACGAAGCGCGCGAAGCCGGCTGGATCGCCAAAGCGCGCCGAGGGCGCATAGAGGCCGGTGGTCTGATAGCCCCATGAGGGATCATAGGGATGCTCGCTGATCGGCAGGAACTCGATATGGGTGAAGCCCATGTCCACCACATAGGGGATCAGCCGCTCGGCCAGCGCATCCCAGCTGAGGAACCAGCCATGCTCGTCCCGGTCCCACGAGCCGGCATGGACCTCGTAGATCGAGATGGGCACGCGGCGTGGATCGACCGACGCCCAATAGGCGCGATGCGCCGCGTCGCCCCAGTCCGGCTTGCCGGGCGCGAAAGTGAGCGAGGCGGTCTGCGGGCGCAGCTCGGCGGCGAAGGCATAGGGATCGGCCTTGAGCGGCAGGATCTTCCCGTCCGGCCCGGTGATCTCGAACTTGTAGGCCTGCCACTCGCCGATGTCGGGGATGAATATCTCCCACACGCCGATGTCCGCGCGGCGGCGCATGCCGTGGCGGCGCCCGTCCCAGTCATTGAAGTTGCCGACCAGCGCCACGCGCCGCGCATTGGGCGCCCAGACGGCGAAATGGACGCCGTGCGCGCCCTCATGCTCGATGAGATGCGCGCCCATCTTGTCGAACAGGCGGAAATGCGTGCCTTCCGCCATGAGCAGATCATCGACGGGGCCGAGCACCGGGCCGAAACTGTAGGGATCGCTCACCCACCAGGCGCCCTCCCCGCCGATCGCATGATATCTGACCGGCTGGCGCGGCCCGCCGATCGTCCCCTCGAACAGCCCGCGCGGATCGATGCGCTCCAGCTTGCCGAGCAGCGCGCCAGAAAGATCATGCGCCGTCAGGCTCTCGGCACCGGGCACGATGGCGCGGGCGAACGCGCCCTCCGGTCCCTCGTGCACGCCCAGGAGCGCGAAGGGATCGCCATGCGTGCCCGCCAGCAGCGCTTCAATGGCCGCTTTGTGCGGCTTCACATGACTCCCCAGATATCTTTCGCATATTCCGCGATGGTCCGATCCGATGAGAACCATCCAACGTTGGCGATGTTCCGCACGGCCGTTCTCTGCCAGCCGGCCGTGTCCATCCACCGCTCGTCGACGGCGCGCTGCGCCTGACTGTAGCTCTCGAAATCTGCGGCGACCATGAACCAGTCATGATCGTAGAGGCCGCCGATCAGCCCCTTGTAGCGATCCGGATCGTCCGGCGAGAAGACGCCCGAGGCGATGGCCGAGACCGCCTGCTGCAACTCGCGCGAACCCTCGATGATCGCACGGGGATTATAGCCGTTCGACCGCTTTTCGCCGACCTCCTCCGCCGTCAGGCCGAAGATCACGATATTCTCGTCGCCCACCCGGTCCTTGATCTCGATGTTCGCGCCATCGAGCGTGCCGATCGTGAGCGCGCCGTTCAGGGCGAACTTCATGTTGCCCGTGCCCGATGCCTCCATGCCGGCGGTCGAAATCTGCTCGGAGAGATCGGCCGCAGGCATGATCTTCTCGGCGAGGCTCACATTGTAATTGGGCACGAACACCACCTTCAGCAGCCCCCCGACCGAAGGATCGCTGTTGATGCGCCGGGCGATGTCGTTGGCGAGCTTTATGACGAGCTTGGCATTATGGTAGCTGGATGCCGCCTTGCCGCCGAAGATCTTCACGCGCGGCACCCAGTCGCGCTCGGGATGGCTGCGGATCTGATCGTAGAGCGAGACGGTCTCGATCAGGTTGAGCAGCTGGCGCTTATATTCGTGGATGCGCTTGATCTGCACGTCGAACAGGGCCGAGGGATCGAGGCGCACGCCCATATGCGTCTTGAGATATTCGGCGAGCGCTTCCTTGTTGGCGCGCTTGATCGCGGCGATCTTCTCGCCGAACGCCGCATCCTCGGCAAACCGGCCCAGCTCGGCCAGCTTCTCGGCATCGTCCATGAACCCGTCGCCGATCGCCTCGCGGATGAGCCCGGTGAGGCCCGGATTGCATTCGAGCAGCCAGCGGCGCGGCGTCACGCCATTGGTCTTGTTGTTGATGCGCTCGGGATAGAGCCGGTGCAGGTCCGCAAACACGGTCTGCTTCATCAGTTCGGTGTGCAGCGCGGCGACGCCGTTGACGCTGTGCGCACCGGCGAAGGCGAGATTGGCCATGCGCACGCGCCGCTCGCCGCTCTCGTCGATGATCGAGATGGCGGCAATGGCGCCGTCCTCAAGGATATTCTTCGCGCGCGCCTCGCGCAGCACCATGGCGTTGATCGCGTAGACGATCTGCATGTGGCGGGGCAGCATCCGCTCGAACAGGGGCAGCGGCCAGCTCTCCAGCGCCTCGGGCAGCAGCGTGTGATTGGTGTAGCCGAATGTGCGCCGGGTCAGCTCCCAGGCCTCGGCCAGCTCCAGCCCGTGATCGTCCATCAGCAGGCGCATCAGCTCGGCGACCGAGACGGCGGGATGGGTATCGTTGAGCTGGATGGCGACCTTGTCGGGCAGCGACTGGATATCGCCATGATATTGCATGTGCCGCCGCACGATGTCCTGCAGCGAGGCGGACGAGAAGAAATATTCCTGACGAAGCCGCAGCTCCTGCCCGGCCGCGGTCGAATCCGCCGGGTAAAGCACGCGCACGAGGCTCTCGGCCCGCACCTGCCCGGCCAGCGCGCCGAAATGGTCGCCGGCGTTGAAGGCATCGAGTCGGATCGGGTCGGTCGGGAAGGCGTTCCACAGGCGCAGCGTGTTCACCCGCTTGCCGCGCCAGCCGACCACCGGCGTATCGACCGCCGTGGCGATCACCTGCTCGGCAGGCTTCCATTGCACGCGCCCGTCAGCATCGCCGATCACCTCGCCGCCGAAGCCGATGCGATAGGCGCTCTCGCGGCGCTCGAACTCCCATGGATTGCCGTGCGCTAGCCAGTTCTCCGGCAGCTCGACCTGCCAGCCATCGTCGATGCGCTGGCGGAACATGCCGTTCACATAGCGGATGCCGTAGCCATAAGCCGGGATGTCGAGCGTCGCGAGGCTCTCCATGAAGCAGGCGGCGAGACGGCCGAGGCCGCCATTGCCAAGCGCCGCATCGGGCTCGATCTCCTCGATTTCATCCAGTGAAACGCCATGTTCGGCGAGCGCGGCGCGGACGTCCTCCGATACGCCGAGATTGCTCAGCGCGTCGCGCAGCAGCCGTCCGATGAGGAATTCGAGGCTGAGATAATAGACTCTCTTCGCACCCGCAGCATGAGCGGCCTTGGAGGATTCCATCCAGCGCTCGATGATGTCGTCGCGCAAGGCATAGATGGTCGCGGCGAGCCAGTCATGCGTCAATGCCGCCTGCGTGTCCTTGCCGATGCGGTGGACCAGCGCATCCTCGATCCGGGACTTGAGGCTCCTGCCTTCCGGAGAACCGATCGTTGCCATGCTGCTTCCCCCATCTGCGGTTCCTGCCGCAGTGCGGCATCAAGGGCATGGATAACAAGCGTGCACGCGCTCCGCCACAACTCCTTTTGAGATTTTCGCGATGGCTGGAGCGCTGATCCGCCCGGCAGCCCTGCTTGGATCGAATTCGAGTAGTTGATCAACCCATCAATTCGAATATGATTGATTCGAAGCTGACCGTTCGAGTCGGCGACAACAGGGGAGAGACGGCCGTCGCGGCAAGGAGCGGAACCTTGCGCGGGGCACTGCCGCTTGAACGCGGACGGGCCACGGGATTGTCGCAATGCGAAAGCGACGCCGCAGGCTCGGACAAATCCTCCCCAGGAGAATCGACAGGGCGCGACGGTTCGTCGCGCAAACGCGAAGGGGAGGCATTGCAAATGACCAAATCCGACCAGGTGAGATGGGCGCGGCTGGCCCTGTGCGGGGCGAGCGCATGGACGATGGCGTTCGCCATCGCCACGCCCGCGCAGGCGCAGGACGGGCCGCAGGGGAGCGAGGAAGCCACCGCCCAGGATCAGGCGATCATCGTCACCGGATCGCGCATCCAGCGACGCGATTATGATTCCGATACGCCGCTCACCACCGTGTCGAGCGAAGCGCTGGAAGCCTCGTCCGACGCCAGCATCGATTCCAGCCTGAAGGAACTGCCGCAATTTTCCGGCGGCATCGGCACGACCGGCCGCGGCGGCACGGGCATCACCGGCATGGCTGGGCAGGACGTGCAGGCGACGCCGACCAACAGCCCCGGCATCGCGACACTCGACCTGCGCGGCATCGGCTCCAACCGCACGCTCGTCCTGCTCGACGGTCGCCGCACCCAGCCGGCCAACGCCACGCTCGTGGTCGACATCAACACCATCCCCAGGGCAGCGCTCGATGGCGTCGAGGTGATCACCGGCGGCGCCGGCTCGACTTACGGCGCCGATGCCGTGGCGGGTGTCGTGAACTTCAAGCTGAAGCACAACTTCCAGGGGGTGAATATCGACACCAGCCTTGGCGTCAGCGACAAGGGCGACGGACGGCAGTTCGACAGCTCCATCCTGATCGGCGGCAATTTCGGCGACGGGCGCGGCAATGCGATGTTCGGCGTGAGCTATTCCAGGCGCAACGTCATCTTCCAGCGCGACCGCAAGTTCTTCCAGGAAGGCGCGGTTGACCCCGGCGTCTCGGGCGGGAGCACCTTCTTCGGCAGCAGCTACGTGTTCGTCCCGAGCACCAACTCGACCGGGGTGCCGGGCGTCACGGCGGGTTTCAACTTTCCGGCAGCGGGGAGCCCTACGCAGGCCGCGCTCAACACCGTGTTCGGGCGCTACGGCATCGCGCCGGGCGACGTGACCGTCGCGGGGGCCGGCGCCTCGGCCGCCCTGTTCTTCAACAAGGCGGCAGACCCGGCCAATGCCACGCTCTTCTCCGGCCTGGTCGGACGGGTGAGCGGGCGCGCGGCACCGAACTATAACGGGCAGGATCCGAACGTTAAGCTGCTGAGCAACGGCAATGCCGCGTTCGTCAGCAACGAGGGCTATCTCCAGGTCCCGCTGGAGCGCTACTCGATGTTCGGCAGCGCCCATTATGACGTGACGGACGACATCGAAGTCTACGCCCAGGGCAAATTCGACCAAAGCCAGGTCTCGACCCAGTCGACCTACGCGCCCGCCTTCAACCAGCTCGGCGTCGGCATCACCTTCGATGCGGCGAGCTGCGGCGCGGCGGTCGGGCATCCCGTGCCTCAGGATCTGTGCGACGTGCTGCGCAGCCGCACGGTCAATCCGAATGCGCCCTGGGGCCTCAATCAGGCCATGTACTTCATGGGGCCGGAGAAGGTCACAACGACGATAACCACCTATGAGGTGCTCGCCGGCGTTCGCGGCAAGATCGGCATCAAGGACTGGACTTTCGACATCTTCGGATCCCGCGGCAAGACCACGCAGGATTCCCGCTACGACAATTTCGTCGATCTCGATCTCTACCAGACCCTGATCGGCCTGCCCAATTATGGCGCCAACGCCACCTTCCTGCAGCCGCGCGTGGGCCTCAACGCCAAGTGCACGAGCGGCCTCAATCCGTTCAGCACTGCGCCGGTGTCCCAGGACTGCCAGGACCTCATCGAAGCCAAGATCAAGGCGATGACCGAGATCACGCAGACGCAGGCGGAACTTAACCTGCA
>JAFKLU010000392.1:0-1849 GCA_017304105.1 Sphingomonadales bacterium | reverse complement strand
GGGCGGCCTGTTCACCCTGCCGGCAGGCGAGCTGCGCTTCGCCGTCGGCTCGTCCTATCGCAAGAACGTGTTCGACTATGAGCCGAGCGGCCCGCTCGATTCCCAGACGATCAACTCGGCGGTGATCAGCCTCAACGGCGTGCTGCCGACGCAGGGCAAGATCGACGTCAAGGAATTCTATGGCGAAATCCTGGTGCCGGTCCTCTCCGACCTGCCGTTCATCAAGATGCTGGAGCTGAATGCGGGCTATCGCTACTCGGACTACAACACGGCCGGCGGCGTCAGCACCTGGAAGGTGACGGGCGACTGGGACATCAACGACTGGCTGAAGATCCGCGGCGGCTATCAGGTCGCCAACCGCGCACCCAATGTGGCGGAGATCTACCAGCCGGGCGTCTACACCACGGTCAACTGGCCCGGCGGCGACCCCTGCGCGACCCACGCCAAGAACTCCGTCTATGTCGGCTACGGCAACCGGGACGACAATCCGAACCGCGCCAAGGTGCTCGCGCTGTGTTCGGCGATTTCGGGCGGCTTCCCGATCGGCGAGAATTACGTCGGCAACCAGCCGCAACTTTTCCCGCTCGGCCGCGACGTCACGCTGGGGAACCCAAACCTCAAGTCGGAGGAAGGCCGCACCTTCACGGTGGGCGCGGTGATCCGCTCGCCGTTCCGGGATTCGCCCTGGCTGAACCGCATGTCGCTCTCGGTCGATTATTACCGCATCGACGTGAACGGCTATGTCTCGACCCTGTCGACGGACTATGTCTATCGCCAGTGCTTCAACTTCGACGGGCAGAGCAACCCGAGCTTCGACCCCAACAACAGCTTCTGCAAACGCATCATCCGCGATCCCTCGAACGGCTACTGGTCCGCGACCCAGGCCCTGTTCGAGAATCTCGGCAAGCTCTCGACTGCGGGCGTGGACGTGAATTTCAACTGGGCGGTGCCTGCGCCTGGCATCGGCGGAAGCGGATCGTTCACCACGAATATCGCGTTCAACTATCTGGACAAATATGACGTCCAGAACCTGCCTGGCGGTCAGGTCTTCAGCTATCGCGACACGATCGGCAGCGGCCAGTATTTCGCCCAGTTCAAATGGAAATTGAACACGAGCTGGACCTATAATTTCGGCATGGGCTCGCTCAGCCTGAACTGGCGGCACCTGCCGAAGGTGCGCTACTTCACTTACGCGACCAGCAGCCTCGCCAACGAGCTGAAGATCAAGGAATATGACATCTTCGATCTCTCGGCGCGGTTCGCGGCGACCGAGAATATCGAGATGCGCGCGGGCATCGACAATCTGTTCGACAAGCAGCCGCCGCGCGTGGGCGTGCGCAACGGCACCCTCGCGCAGGGTGGCACCACCCAGGCGGGCATCACCGACCGGTCCCGGCCTGCCGTCAGCCTTTCCAGAACATGGATCCGCCGGGGCGCCGACCCGTCCCGGCAGAACAGACCATCGGAGCGGCCCCGGCCCTTCCGGCGAGGTCCCGAAATGTGACGAGACCGACCCTCCGAATTTCCGGATCATGGGAAATTTGCATGCGTGCACGGTTGCACCGATAGCAATCGGGAACTAACGTCGCCGCGCTGCAAAATGCAAAGGGGAGAGGTTTCATCGGCGATCGGCAGACCGGCGCTGCATGGAGGGACCGGGGATTTGACCAACAGCACTGCGACCATGATGCCGAACGACGACGACATATTCGGAACGATTCTGCCGGCGAAGGAGGGCTATCCTCCGGCGGAGCTCGGCCTCACCATCGCAATCGTGCTCGCCGCCCGCCGATGGCGCGCGCTCGTCGACGAGAAGCTGCGGGAGATCGGCCACAGCGCCTCGCGCATG
>JAFKLU010000391.1:12437-13574 GCA_017304105.1 Sphingomonadales bacterium | reverse complement strand
TCTTCGTCGAGCCGTTCCTGCACTGGGTACTGAACCAGGTGAAGGCGGAACACCGCCGCGCCCGCTACGCCGGCCGGCCCGCTTCTGCCGCGACCGCGACCGGCCTTATGTCGAAGCACGTCGCGCAGCTCAAGGCTTTCCTCGAAGAGGCCCTCGGCTGAATGCATTCCAGCGCGGGCCTTCCGGTCCCGAAGACGAAACGGACACGGCCGGGCGATGAGCCCGGCCATGACGCATAGACGAGAGACGAAACACAATGGCTGAGATCCGCGTCCCGACACTGGGCGAGTCCGTTACCGAGGCGACCATCGGTCGCTGGTTCAAACAGGCGGGAGAAGCCGTCGCGGTCGACGAGCCGCTGGTCGAGCTTGAGACCGACAAGGTCACGATCGAGGTGCCGGCGCCGGCGGCCGGCGTGCTCGCGGAGATCACCGCGAAGGACGGCGAGACCGTCGCGCCGGGTGCGCTGCTCGGCCAGATTCAGGAAGGCGCAGGCGGCAAGGCCGCGGCAAAACCCGCCGCGGCGACGAAACCTGCCGCCAAGGCCGAGGAGCCGAAGGCCACACCTGCTGCCGCGCCCAAGGCGCCGGCCGCCAAATAAGCTTGGCAAGGGGGCGTCGCGAGCCGGCGCCCCCCTTCGCTTGATCGGGATCAACCTGCGCTGCCGGCTATCGGGTAGGCTTGGGTCATCGGCATGGGAAAATCTCGCCATGAGGCTTGTGTTGCACTTGGGCCACACTATCTGAGGGGCGTTGTAGGGAGGCAGACGCACGATGAACCTCGAAAAATTTACCGATCGCGCCAAGGGTTTTCTGCAGAGCGCGCAGACCGTGGCGATCCGCATGAGCCACCAGCGGATCAGCCCCGAGCATCTCCTGAAAGCATTGCTCGAGGATGAGCAGGGCATGGCGAGCGGCCTGATCCGCGCCGCGGGCGGCGACGCCGCGACTGCGCTGCGCGAGACCGATGCCGCGCTGGCCAAGGTGCCCGCCGTCTCCGGCTCCGGCGCCCAGCAGACGCCCGGCCTCGATAATGACGCCGTGCGCGTGCTTGATGCGGCCGAGCAGGTCGCGCAGAAGGCGGGCGACAGCTATGTGACGGTCGAGCGCCTGCTGCTCGCGCTCGCCCTCGCCACCA
>JAFKLU010000391.1:0-12378 GCA_017304105.1 Sphingomonadales bacterium | reverse complement strand
CGCCACCACCACGGCCGCCGGCAAGGCGCTGGCCGCTGCGGGCGTGAAGGCCGAGGCGCTGAACGCCGCGATCAACGAATTGCGCAAGGGCAAGACGGCCGACACCGCGTCAGCCGAGGATCGCTATGACGCGCTCAAGAAGTTCGCCCGCGACCTCACCGAGGCAGCGCGCGACGGCAAGCTCGATCCGGTCATCGGCCGCGACGAGGAAATCCGCCGCACGATCCAGATCCTCGCCCGGCGCACCAAGAATAATCCTGTGCTGATCGGCGAACCCGGCGTCGGCAAGACCGCCATCGCGGAAGGCCTCGCGCTGCGCATCGCCAATGGCGACGTGCCCGATACGCTCAAGGACCGCACGCTGATGGCGCTCGACATGGGCTCGCTGATCGCAGGCGCCAAATATCGCGGCGAGTTTGAGGAGCGCCTCAAGGGCGTGCTTGACGAGGTGAAGGCCGGCGAAGGCCAGATCATCCTCTTCGTGGATGAGATGCACACGCTGATCGGCGCGGGCAAGAGCGAGGGCGCGATGGACGCCTCCAACCTGCTCAAGCCGGCTCTGGCGCGCGGCGAGCTGCACTGCATCGGCGCGACCACGCTCGACGAGTACCGCAAGCACGTGGAGAAGGACGCGGCCCTCGCACGGCGCTTCCAGCCCGTGTTCGTGGGCGAGCCGTCGGTGGAGGACACCGTCTCCATCCTGCGCGGCATCAAGGACAAATATGAGACGCATCACGGCGTTCGGATCGCGGACGGCGCGATCGTCTCGGCTGCTACGCTGTCCAATCGCTACATCACGGACCGCTTCCTGCCGGACAAGGCAATCGACCTCATGGACGAGGCCGCGAGCCGCATCCGCATGGAAGTGGAGAGCAAGCCCGAGGAGATCGAGAATCTCGACCGGCGCATCATGCAGCTGCAGATCGAGCGGGAGGCGCTGAAGAAGGAAAGCGACCAGGCCAGCAAGGATCGGCTCACTGCGCTTGAGGAAGATCTCGCCAATCTTGAGCAGCAGTCCAGCGAGCTGACCGCGCGCTGGCAGGCCGAGAAGGACAAGATCGCCGGCGAGGCAAAGCTCAAGGAGCAACTCGACGCGGCGCGCATCGCGCTGGAGCAGGCGCAGCGCAATGGCGAATATGCCAAGGCGGGCGAACTGCAATATGGCACGATCCCGGCGCTGGAAAAGCAGCTTCAGGATGCGCAGTCCGTCTCCAAGGGCGCCATGCTGCGCGAGGAAGTGACGAGCGAGGACATCGCGGCGGTCGTCTCGCGCTGGACCGGCATCCCCGTCGACAAGATGATGGAAGGCGAGCGCGAGAAGCTGCTCGCCATGGAGGAGGAACTCGGCAAGCGCGTCATCGGTCAGGCCGATGCGGTGAAGGCCGTCTCCACCGCCGTGCGCCGCTCGCGCGCGGGCCTGCAGGATCCGAACAGGCCGCTGGGCTCGTTCCTGTTCCTCGGCCCCACCGGTGTCGGCAAGACCGAGCTTACCAAGGCGCTCGCCGGCTTCCTGTTCGACGATGACAGTGCGATGGTCCGCATCGACATGAGCGAGTTCATGGAGAAGCACTCGGTCGCGCGGCTGATCGGCGCGCCTCCGGGCTATGTCGGCTATGAGGAAGGCGGCGTGCTCACCGAGGCGGTGCGGCGCCGGCCCTATCAGGTCGTGCTGTTCGACGAGGTGGAGAAGGCGCATGGCGACGTGTTCAACGTGCTCCTGCAGGTGCTCGACGACGGGCGCCTGACCGATGGGCAGGGCCGCACGGTCGACTTCACCAACACGATCATCGTGCTGACCTCGAACCTGGGCAGCCAGTTCATCGCCGGTCTTGCCGACGACGAGCCGGTCGAGAAGGTCGAGGATCAGGTGATGGAGATCGTCCGGGCCCATTTCCGCCCTGAGTTCCTGAACCGGCTCGACGAGGTGATCCTGTTCCACCGCCTGGGCGCGCAGCACATGGCGCCGATCGTGGATATCCAGGTCGGCCGCGTGGCCAAGCTGCTCAAGGACCGCAAGGTGACGCTGGACCTGACCGAAGGCGCGCGCGCGTGGCTGGGGCGGGTCGGCTACGATCCGATCTATGGCGCACGGCCGCTGAAGCGCGCGGTCCAGCGCTACCTGCAGGATCCGCTCGCCGATCTAATCCTGCGCGGCGAAGTGCCCGATGGCTCGACCGTGAAGATCGAGGAAGGCGACGGCGGGCTGAAGCTCACGGTCCAGTGACACAAAAAAGGGGCGGCCAATTGGCCGCCCCTCATTTTTTCGTTTGACCGCGTCAGGGATCAGAAGCGCAGCTTCACACCCGCATAGAAGCGGCGGCCGAGCGGGTCGTAGGTGCCCACGTCGCTGTCCTGACCCGTGGTGGCGTCAGGCGTGCCACCGAAATAGGCGGGCTTGTTGTTGAAGATATTGTCCGCGCCGACATACACTTCCGTGTTGTCACCCGCATAGAAGCGCAGCTGCGTATCCAGATAGAACTCCGGATGGATGCGATATGCGCTGTCCGTGCCGGCCGCTGCGCCCGTCCACTGGTCGTCTCCGTAGGAAACGCCGATGTAGGTGCCCGAGAAGCTCAGCTTGAACGACTTGTTGCTGATGCTGAAGTCGGTCGAGAACCGGTCCGTCGCCGAGCCGATTTCACCCTTGAAGTGGTCGGTGGCCGCGCCCGGAAGCGGAACGGTATAGGCGGAGATGAGGTGGGTGTAGGACCCGCTCAGGCTCAGCTTGAACTCGTTCGAGCCGATGCTGAGGCCCTGGATGTAGCTCATCGTGACGTCGATGCCCGAAGTCCGGATGCCGCCGCTGTTCGACGGGCCGTTGTTGACTTCACGCAGCGAGCCCGCGCTGTTCGCGCCCTGCGCCGTGGAGCGACGGACGACGAAATCGCAGAACGACGCGTTGCCCTGACCGTAGCACTGATCCAGGATGAACTGGAGCGGCGTGTCCACGATCGCGTCCTCGATCTTCACCGAGAAGTAGTCGACGCTCAGCGAAAGATTGCGCAGCGCATCGATCGACCGCGGGTTGATCACGACGCCAGCGGTGAAGGTCTTGCCCTTTTCCTCGGAGAGGTTCGGGTTGCCGCCACCGAAGCTGGTAACGCCCTGACGGTCCGACTGGGTGACCAGGAAGGTGCCGTTGGTCGCGATGTTCGCCGCAACGCCCGGAGCCGCACGGCAGTTGGCGCCAAGAGCGCCGCCACCGGTCGCGCCGATGCCTTCGCAAGGATCGTCCACGCTCGGGAAGTCCTGGTTCGGGCCGGCGAACAGCTCGGAGATGTTCGGTGCACGAACGGTGACCGCGTACATCGCACGGAAGCGGACGTCCTGGATCGGAGCGAACTCGCCGCCCGCGTTCCAGCTGAAGGTATCGCCAACCGTCGAATAGTCCGAATAGCGCGCAGCGCCACGGATCGACAGATTGTCGACGAAGCCCTTGCTGATCAGCGGAATCAGAACTTCGCCATAAGCCTCGCGAACGTCGAATTCGCCGCTCGTCCCAGCGTTCGTCGGACGATTCGCGACGATACTCAACGCCGACGGTCACGCCGACCGGGTCAGCGCCCCAGAGCGACGGGATCGAACCGGTGACGTTCGCGCCGATCTGCGTCTCCTTCAGCACGGCCAGATAGTTCGACGGGGCCTCAAGATAGGTCAGCGCCGCGCCCTTGATGCTGTTCAGGCCGAAGATGTTCGCGGGCACGCAGCCGCCGGCGACGGCATTGGGGTCTGCGCAGATGTAACCGCCATTGCCGTCCGGAACGATTTTCTGCGATTCGCGGAAGTTCATGACGTTGATCTGGCCGGTGCCGGTCTGGCTGACGTTGGTCTGGCCGTAATTGCCGAACACTTCGAACGACCAGTTGTCGTTGAAATTGCCACGCAGGCCACCGACCAGGCGGAAGGTCTGCTGGGTGGAATCGGTCGAGCGGGTGCCGAAGTCGTTCAGACGCTTGGAGACGAAAATGTCACGCAGGCCGTCGCCGTCCGTGTCCGAAGCATCGTTGAAGATGGCATCGGGAACGAAGGGATTGCGATAGAGGGTGCCGTTGTACAGCGTCTCGATCGGCATCTGGCCATTGGCATATTGCTTGCCGCTGGTGTCCGTATCCCAGGGGAATGCCTCGATCTGCGACTTGGCGCTCGCGCTGACGAACGAACCCTCGAAGAAGGCGGTCAGATTGTCGTTGAAATCATAGTGACCCATCGCCGAGAGCAGATAGCGCTGCACCGGAACGGCGAGATAACGGTAGGCCGTGCGGTTGAAGCCGTCCGGGCCGATGCGGGTGCCGTCCAGCGCGCTGCCCGCCAGCGGCGTGCCGCTCAGGTCGCAGAGGCCGCCATTGGTCGACGCGCAGGGGCGCAGCGCGCCCAGGCCGTTATTGGCATAGGTCCACGCGTAATTGTCGGTGTAATAGGTGCCCTGCGGCGAATAGCCCGACAGATAGGGCTGACGCGGGGTCGTCATATTGCCGCCGAAGAAGATCTGGCTGATGTTGTCGATATTCGACGTGCCGGCCTCGGTGGCGTGGTTGCGCTTGAAGACAGCGCCCTGCTCGGAATAGCCCATGAACAGGGTGACGTTGCCGCGACCGTCGGCGAAGTTGGTGCCGAGGACAGCCGAGGTGTCGAAGTTGAAGTCATCGCCCGTCTGCGCGATGCCGCTCTGGGCATTGAGCTCCAGGCCCTCGAAATCCTTCTTGAGGATGAAGTTGACGACGCCTGCAACGGCATCCGAACCGTAAATGGCCGATGCGCTGCCGCTCGTCAGAACTTCGACGCGCTCGATCAGCGGCGTCGGGATAGCGGTGAGGTCCACCGCGTTGCCACCGGGCACGCCCGAGACGTGACGACGGCCGTTGACGAGCACGAGGGTGCGGTCGACGCCGAGATTGCGCAGGTCGACCGTCGCGATGCCGGCGCCCGCCGAATTGAAGGCGTTGGCGGTGCGGCTGTAGGTCGGCGTACCGAAGGCCGGGTTCTTGAGGAGCTCGTTCTGGATGTTGATGACACCCGACTCCTGAATCGTCGCGGCCGTGATCACCTGAACGGGAGCGACCGTGATATCCGAACCCGTCTGGATGCGCGATCCGGTCACGATGATGGCTTCGCCTTCCTCAGCCTCGTCGGCGTTCTGCGGCTCCTGCGCAAATGCCGTCGACGACAGCAGGGCGAGGCCGAGAACCGCCGGTGCGGCCGCGACCTTCAACAATGTTAGCGATGAGAGTTTTTTCACGATCCAGTCCCTTGCTCTGGAAATGAAGGTGAACGTCAGTTCATCCGACGTTCCACGGGCAAAGAGACACGCGCCGCTCTAAGCGTGCTTGCAAAAATCCCCTGCTCGTACTGGGGCCGAAATTGCTCCCCGCTTGCCGGCGTGTAAAGCTGATGAAGGGCGAGTGCGGCTTGTTTTCGACGCTGTGTAACGTTTATGCCACAATTCTGTCATGGGCAAACGCACGGCCGATTTCGCGCTGCAACACATTGTTGCGCGAGGGACGCCCCTGGGAGGCGGAACTGTCATGCTCCGGCCTATTTCCGAAGCAAATGAACAAAAAGTAAAAAGGTTCCATGCCCCGGATGACGTGGCGTCGTGGCGGGGGAGGGGGCCGTAAGATCCGATGCTGCCGCTTTGCACATGCAGCGGCGCGCGCTATTGTGATCGCGGCCCGTGCAGGAAAGACACAGGAGGCATGCATGACATGGCGGATGAAGGCCCTCTCGATCGCCCTGGCAACGGGGTTGATTTTGCCCGCTGCCGCTACGGCATCCAGCAAGAGTGGAACGGATGGAGGCGCCCTCCGGCCGCTGCTGGATTGTCGCCAGATCGGCAGCGCACAGGACCGGCTCGCCTGCTTCGATCGTGAGAGCGCGGCGCTGGATCAGGCGAATGAGCGCAAGGAAATCACCGTGCTGGACAAGGAGGAGGTGCGCAAGACGCGCCGGTCGTTGTTCGGTTTCTCGCTCAGGGGCGTGCCTCTTCTGGGCGGCGACGATGATGAGAATGCGCCTGCCGAAGCCAAGTCTATGAAGGCTACAATCGCTTCGGCGCGCAGCCTGGGCCATGGCAGATGGCAGTTCGAGCTGGAGGATGGCGGCACCTGGACGACGCTGGAGCCCGTGACGGGCCGTTTGCCGGCTGCGGGAAAGCCGGTCGAGATCAAGCGCGCCGCCCTTGGGAGCTATCTTGGCAATATCGATGGCGACCGCGCCGTGCGGATGCGGCGCGTGAACTGAGCGGCGGCTTCAGTCGTCGGCTGCGGGCAGTGACAGCAAAGGGTCGATCCGCGCCGCATTCCACTTCATGCTCCAGTGGAGATGCGGGCCAGTGACGCGCCCGGTCGCGCCGATAATGCCGAGGGGCTGGCCCTGTTTCACCACATCGCCTTCCTTCACCAGCAGGCGCTGGCTATGCAGGAAGGCGCTGTTAAGGCCCATGCCGTGGTCGATCATGAGGAGATTGCCCTCCAGCGTGAAGGGCGTCTGCGCGGCGAGCGTCACCACGCCATCGGCAGGCGCGACATAGACGGTGCCGGCGCCCCCGGCGAGATCCAGCCCGCTATGATAGCTGCCCGGGGTGCCGCGATAGATGCGCTGCGCGCCGAACACGCCGGAGACGCGCGCGCGGACCGGCCAGATGAAGCGCTGCCGCCAGCCATTGCTCTCTACTGTACGCGCGCGGGCGGCATTGATCTGGGCCAGTTCTCCGGCGCGCAGGCGCTGGAATTCCGCGCTGCTGGAGGCGCTGCCGGTGATCGATGCGTTGACATGCTCAAGCTTCCACGCGCCGGGAGCCACGGTGAGGGCGCGCGACTGCGTTGTCCCATTGGCAAGCGTGACGACGAGGGCGGCCTGGGGAGCGGCGTCGCGATCGAAACCGAGGATGAAATTGCCTTCCGCATCGAAAGCGACCGGCGCGCCGTCGAGCGTCAGCGTCCGCGTGCCCGCCGGCGCGAGCCCACGCACCAGGCCGCCCTGACGCGGAACGCCGTCGATCTGGAGGGTTGCGGGGCCGGGTTCGACGGGCTGTTCGGCGGGCGGGGGCGGCGGGGCCTGTTTCGCGGACTGCGGAGGCGGAACCGCCGTGCAGCCGGCGAGAAGCATGAGCGTCAGGGCGGCGAGAGACTGGCGCGGCGCGGTCATGGCATCATCATGGCTACGGCGCCGATGCGGAGCAAGCCCGGCGCGATCAGTCGAAGAGATCGCTTTGCCCGGCTGCGGGGGGCTGATCCTTCCGGACGGGGCGCGAGGCCGGGCGGGGCGGCGGCGCGCCCGCGCTCGTCGTCGCGCCAACCTCGCCATCGGCGAACTTGAGCGTGACGTTGCCTGCCGCGCGCGCCTCCTGCGCGGAGCGGACCAGCCGACCTTCGGCCGTCACGCGCGCGAAGCCGCGCCGCAGCGGCGCATCTGGGTTGAGCGACTGGGCAAGGCGCGAGAGCCCATCGAGCTGACGGCGCGCGTCTGCGAGGCGCCGCTCCAGCAGCACCGGCGTCAGGCGCACGCTGGCGAGCTTGTGCCGCCCGCGCTCGACGTGCGCCTCCAGCAAGGCGGGCCGCAGCGCGCCGGAGGCATCGGCCAGCTCATGGCGGGCATCGCTGAGGCGGTGCGAGAGGCCGCGCCGCAGCCGGTCGCCGAGGTCGTCCGCGCGCTGGCGGGCCTGGCCGAGCAGCACGTCCGGCCGGGGCAGCAGACGCCGCTGCGCTTCCAGCCGCTCGCGCGAGCGCTCCACACCGCGCGCGAGGCAACGCCGCATGCGCGCATCGAGTTCGGTGACGCTCGCCATGAGATCGGCGCGGACCGGCACGGCCATTTCAGCGGCGGCGGTGGGCGTGGGCGCGCGCAGGTCGGCGGCGAAATCGCACAAGGTGGTGTCCGTCTCATGACCCACGGCCGAGATGACCGGGATCGGCGAGGCAGCGACCGCGCGCACCACGATCTCCTCGTTGAACGACCAGAGATCCTCGATCGAGCCACCGCCGCGCGCCACGATCAGCACGTCCGGGCGCGGCACGGGACCATCAATCGGCAGCGCGCCGAAGCCGCGCACCGCGCTTGCGATCTGCGCCGCCGCACCATCGCCCTGCACCAGCACCGGCCAGAGCAGCACGCGGCTGGGGAAGCGATCGCCAAGGCGGTGCAGGATGTCGCGGATCACGGCCCCGGTCGGCGAGGTGACGACGCCGATGACCTGCGGCAACATGGGGATCGGCCGCCGCTTCGCCGGATCGAACAGCCCCTCGGCGGCGAGCTTCGCCTTCAGCTTCTCGAAGAGCTGCATGAGCGCGCCCTCGCCGGCCAGCTCCATGCTCTCGATGACGATCTGATATTTGCTGCGGCCGGGATAGGTCGTCACCTTGCCGGTCACGATCACGTCGAGGCCGTCCTCCGGCGCGAAGGCGATGCGGCCCAGGCTGCCCTTCCACATCACGCCGTCGATCAGCGCGTTATCATCCTTGAGGGCCAGATAGGCATGGCCGGAGGCCGCGCGCTTCCAGCCCGAAATCTCGCCGCGCAGGCGCACATGGCCGAAGCGATCCTCAACGGTGCGCTTCAGCTGCATCGACAATTCCGACACGCTGACCGGGGGCTGATTGTCCCCCTGCCGCTCCTGCGCTAGGAGGCGGCCGGACGCATCAAACCGGACGGGACTCTCTTCCATGAATATCCTTCTGCTCGGCGGCGGCGGGCGCGAACATGCCCTCGCCTGGAAGCTGGCGCAATCGCCGCTGTGCACGGCGCTGTTTGCCGCGCCGGGCAATCCCGGCATAGCCGAGCACGCAAAGCTGGTCGACCTCGACCTTGAAGATCATGCGGCGGTTGCCGCCTTCTGCGCCGGGCAGGGCATCGGACTCGTCGTGGTCGGCCCCGAAGCGCCGCTGGTGGACGGCATTGCCGACAGCCTGCGCGCGGCGGGCGTGCCGGTGTTCGGGCCGGGCAAGGCGGCCGCGCAGCTCGAAGGATCGAAGGGCTTCACCAAGGATCTGTGCGCAGAGGCGGGCATTCCCACCGCGCGCTACGTGCGCTGCATGAGCGCGGACGAGGCGCTGGCGGAGCTGGTGGGCTTCTCGCTGCCCGTCGTCATCAAGGCGGATGGGCTCGCGGCCGGCAAGGGCGTCATCATCGCCGAAACGGCGGACGACGCGCGCGCGGCGATCGAGGACATGTTCGGCGGCAGCTTCGGCGCGTCCGGCGCGCAGGTCGTGCTGGAGGAGTTCATGGAGGGCGAGGAAGCGAGCTTCTTCGCGCTCACGGACGGCACCGCGATCGTCGCTTTTGGCTCGGCGCAGGATCACAAGCGCGTGGGGGATGGCGACACCGGCCCCAATACCGGCGGCATGGGCGCCTATAGCCCGGCTTCCGTGCTGACGCCCGCTCTGGAAGCGGACGTGATGACCCGCATCATCGAGCCGACCGTCGCGACTCTGGCGGCGCGCGGCACGCCTTATTCGGGCGTGCTCTTCGCCGGCCTCATGCTGACCGCGCAGGGGCCCAAGCTCATCGAGTATAATTGCCGCTTCGGCGACCCCGAATGCGAAGTGCTGATGATGCGGCTGGAGAGCGATCTGGTCGAGCTGCTGCTGGCCGTGGCGCAAGGCAGGCTCGGCGCGGTGCCGGCGCCCGTGCTCGGCCAGGATACGGCGCTCACCATCGTGCTTGCGGCAAAGGGCTATCCCGGAACGCCCGAGAAGGGCGCGCCGATTGCGCTGCCATCCGCGCCGGAGGGGGCGCGCATCTTCCACGCCGGCACGGCGCACAAGGACGGCGCACTCGTCGCCAATGGCGGACGCGTGCTCGCGGTCACCGCGCTCGGCGCGAGCGTCACGCAGGCGCGCGATGCCGCTTATGCGCTGGCCGACAAGGTGGACTTTCCGGGCGGCTTCTGCCGGCGCGACATTGGCTGGCGCGAGGTTGCGCGAGCGGCTGCGCTCCCGGCAGAGTAGCCTAGCCGGGGAGCGTGAGGCGATCTCGCGCTCCCGCCGCGCGGCGTTCCGGGATGATGAGGCGGGCGCTTATTCCGCGCTGACCAGCAGCTTGTCGATCTTGCGCCCGTCCATGTCGACGATCTCGAAGCGCCAGTTCTGCTCGCTGAAATGCTCGCCTTCTTCCGGCAGACGGCGCAGCACGGAGAGCGCGAAGCCGGCGACGGTCGCATAATCGCGATCCTCGGGCAGCGTGAGATCCAGCCGGTCCGCCAGGGCGTCGATCGACATCTGGCCCGAGACGAGCAGCGAGCCGTCCTCGCGCTCCGTGACCATGGGCTGGTCATAGAGATCATTGTCGGACGCGAACTCGCCGGCGATTGCGGACATGAGATCGGACGGCGTCACGATCCCCTCGAAATGCCCATATTCGTCATGGACCATGACCATCGGCACGTCCGCCTCGCGCAGCCGGTTGAGCGCGTCCATCGCGTCGACCTGATCGGGCACGATCGAGACCGGGCGCATGAGCGCGCGCAGGTCCAGCGCCTCGCCGCGGAACAGGGCCGCCATCACGTCGCGCGCCTGCACGACGCCGATGATGTCCTCCACGGAGCCCTGCGCCACCGGCAGCCGCGTGTGCGGCGTCGAGAGCAATGTCTCGCGCAGCTCCTCCGGATCGGCATCGGCGTCGAGCCAGTCGACATCGCGCCTGGGCGTCATCACCTCGCGCACCGGCCGGTCGGCGAGGCGCACCACGCCCGAGATGATGGCGCGCTCGCTTTCCTCGATCACGCCGTGCCGGCTCGCCTCGGCGACGATGAGCTGCAGCTCCTCGGCGGTCACATGGTCGGCGCTGTCGTTCTTCATGCGGAACAGGCGGAAAATGACCTCGGTCGACTGGTCGAGCAGCCACACGAGCGGTGCGGTCGCCTTGGCGAGCCAGATCATCAACGGCGCCATCAGCACCGCGAGCGGCTCGGGATTGCGCAGCGCATATTGCTTGGGTACCAGCTCGCCGATGATCAGCGACACATAGGTGGTGAAGATGATCGCGATGGCGAAGCCGGTATTCTCGGCCGTCCCGGCAGAGAGCCCCAGCACCTCCAGATATTTGCCGAGCGGCCCGCCGAGCTTCTCGCCGGAGAAGGCGCCGGCGAGGACGCCGATGCCGGTGATGCCGATCTGCACGGTCGAGAGGAAGCGGCCCGGCTCGGCACCGAGATCCAGCGCTGCCTTCGCGCCGCGCTTGCCCGCCTTGGCCATGGCCTGAAGGCGCGGCTTGCGCGCCGAGACGATGGCGAGCTCGGACATCGCGAAGATGCCGTTGAGCGCGACGAGAGCGAGAACGACGGCAGCGTCGAACCAGGGAAAAGCGGGCAGGGTCTGTACGGCTGACATGGAGATGTTCCCTTTAGACATGTTCGGCGGTTATCCACAACCCGTGGAACATTCGGACGTGCAGCAATCCGTTCAGGGAACGATCAGTTCATCTGGTCCATTTTGACCACGGGCCTGCTATGCGGGCCGGGCATCAGATGGGAGTTGAACGATGATTTTCCGCAGCCGCTCCAAAATCGCGCTGAGCGCAGTCGCCCTGGCGGGGCTCACCCTGTCGGGCTGCGTCACGGACCCCGAGACGGGCAATCGCCGGATTTCCAAGGCCGCGATCGGCGGCGTGGGCGGCGCGCTCGGCGGCTATCTGCTCGGCGATCTGCTCGGCGGGCGCAATGACCGGACGGAAAAGATCGTGGGCGCGGGTATCGGCGCGATCGCGGGCGCGGGCGTGGGGGCCTATATGGATGCGCAGGAGAAGAAGCTGCGCGAGCGCACCGCCGGCACCGGCGTGGACGTCGTGCGGCAGGGCGACGAGCTGTTGCTGCGCATGCCCTCCGGCATCACCTTCGCGACGAACCAGTCCGCGATCCAGCCGCAGTTCCAGCCGACGCTCGATCAGGTGGCCGCGACGCTCGCCGAATATCCCAAGACGATGATCGACGTGCTCGGCCATACCGACAGCGATGGCAGCGAGGCCTATAATCAGGCTCTTTCCGAGCGCCGCGCGCAAAGCGTGGCGAGCTATCTCAGCAGCCACGGCGTCGCCTCGGTGCGCATGGCCACGCGCGGCTATGGCGAGATGCAGCCCATTGCCAGCAACGAGACGCCCGATGGCAAGCAGCAGAACCGGCGGGTCGAGATCAAGATCGTGCCGGCGGTCGAGGGGGCGGGGTGAGGACAGGCGCCGCCTGACTCATGTCGTTCGGGCTGAGCGGGGGCGAAGCTGCGAGGAAGGCGGCCTCGGCTTCGCTCGGCATCGCCCTTCGACAAGCTCAGGGCGAACGGGAGTTTCCGCACTGCGCTGCGCTGAGACCGGCGGTGCGGACGGGCAGTCTCCGGGCTGCTTCTAGAGAATGCTCCCTTCCAGTCCGTCGAGCACGAACTGGACGGCCAGCGCCGC
>JAFKLU010000390.1 GCA_017304105.1 Sphingomonadales bacterium | reverse complement strand
GTCCGTTGCCCAGGGCAAAGCTCTTCACCGCCGCAAAGGGCTCGTAGGCATAGGTGTCCGCTATGGTCGTCCATGGCACGATGGCGGCCGAAGCCTTGGTCCGCACGAGGTTCACACGGCCTTTTGTATCGCGTCCATACTGAACGATCCGGCCCGACGGATAAGTGATCTGGGTGATATGATCGCCCAGATCATAAGCATAGGTCAATTGCGCCGCCGGGCTGCTGCCAATCGCCTGCTGCTGTGCCAGCATGTTGCCGCGATGGTCATATTGAAACTGCGTCGTGCCCGACCCATCGGTGATCGCGCCAAGACGGCCCACGCCAGATTGAATTGCCCGGCGGCCAGAAACGGAAACTCGAATCCATGGGCGGCCGATCAGCAGCTAATTCTCACTCGATGACCACATCGAAGGGGCGGCTCTGACCCACAATTACGTTGTCGAACCGCCGGATCAGAAACGCTTCGACAAAATGGACTCCGCGCCATTCAAGGCGTTCATATCTTCGGCTGCCGTGGGACGAACTGTAAAAGTCTCCGCGTCCCTGACGCTTCAGAAGCGCGGCGACGCCGGTGTTGATAACCCGCCATTCGACCCGGTAATCGTTGCTAATGAGCGATCCAGCCAAGAGTCTAGCTTCGAACCAGATCCCGCCCCTGTCCCGATGCGATTCGACTTCCCCTTGCATCATTCTGCCTCAACACATGCGTGGCGGAGATATAGAGTGCAATCGCAGTACCCCGGGCCCGCCGCCAACTGGGCTGCTTGAGGCGGGGCGGTTGATAGAACCAGCTCGAAAGAATGCGCGTACCGAAGTCACGCACCGCGTCAACGATTCGGTCCTCATGTTGTGCGACTGCGCTGAGCAGCGTGCCGACCGTAAGGCGGGCGGTTTCCGAGACCGACGCAACCTTCGCAACCGCCGTCTTTCCGAATTCCTCTCCGAACACGCCCTGCCATGCTTCGACGCTCTTCTCGAAATCCTCCTTAGCCATCGCGGTGTCGATCACCCGCGATAACTTGTTCACAAAGTTGATTACTGCTGAGAAGTGCCCCGGGGAGGCCAGTAATTTCTGCTGAGATTTGACCCATGTTTGAACACGTCCCTGGCTGTGACGAGCGGGGGACCATGGAGTGTTGGACATGGCATTATTGAGCGTCATCCGGCGCTGGCATTACCGTGAATCTGTCGATCCCTGAGATAGCCAAGCGCACCGGTTTATCCCGCAACACCGTTCGTAAATATCTGCGGTCGAACACTGTCGAGCCCCGGTTCAAGGTGCCCGAGCGGCCGAGCAAGCTGGATCCGTTCGCTGGGCGACTGACGGCCTGGCTGCGGCGTGAGATGGTCGCCAGCGCAAGCAGACGCGCACGCTCAAGCAGCTGTATGCCGATCTGGCGAGCCTGGGCTTTGACGGGTTCTATGGTCTTGTCGCAGCCTTTGCCCGAAGCTGGCGCGATGATTGCCGCCGGCAGAAGCAGATGAGCGGACGCGGGACCTAGGGCGTGTCTTGGCTAAGCAACCGGTCGGCAGCAGAACCTGCCCATTTTGAAAAAATGAGCAGGTTCTGCTGAAATCCGACAAAACTATGGAGGCCCGAGCCGGAATCGAACCGGCGTATACGGATTTGCAGTCCGCTGCGTCACCACTCCGCCATCGGGCCATCCATGCGGTGAGAGCAGGGCGGCTAGCCCAAAACGGTGAGCGACGCAATCCGCTTTGCCGACGAAAAGGAAGCGAGGCGCCGTTGCGCGGAAAAGTCTTTCACTGTGCACCGCAAAAAGACTAGAGATGCGAGCAATAGCAATTGCTGTATTGTCAGGGCAATACAGTTATGTCATCAGGGAACTCATGACCGAGCAGAATTTCCGGGCGATGCGCCGCGCCATGGTCGAGAGCCAGTTGCGCACCAATGATGTGAATGATCTGGAGATCATCGAGGCGATTCTCGCCGAACCGCGCGAGGATTATCTGCCCGAGGAGCGCCGCAGCGCTGCCTATATCGACCGGGCCGTGCCGCTCGGCGAGGGACGCGCGCTCAATCCGCCGCTCGCCACCGCGCGGCTGATCGTGGAAGCCGCTCCCAGGCCGGGGGACAAGGTGCTGCTGATCGGAGCCGCGACGGGCTATGCCGCCGCGCTGCTCGCGCGCCTGGGCTGCGCTGTCGTGGCCGTCGAGGAGCAGGCCGAGTTCGCCGCGCGCGCCAAGGCGCTGCTCGCGGATCGCGACAATGTCGAGATACAGACCGGCGCCCTCGCCGCGGGAGCGCCCGGCAAGGCCCCCTATGACCTGCTGTTCATCGATGGCGCGGTCGAGGAGCTGCCCGAGGCGCTCATCGACCAGCTGAAGGTGGGCGGACGCGCCGTGTTCGCCCGCGCCGAACGCGGGGTCACGCGCCTGTGCGTAGGGACACGCACGGCCGGCGGCTTCGGCGCCCGCGCCTTCGTGGATAGCGAAGCGGTCACCCTGCCCGGTTTCGCCAGACCCAAGTCCTTCACTTTCTGATCCAAGGCCCAGCCCGCCCATGTCCCTTCGCCCGATACCGCGCCTTGCGATCCTCGCGACCCTGCTCTGCGGCGCAGCCCTGCCCGTCCGCGCCGAGACACTGCAGGAAGCGCTGGCAGCCGCCTATCGCGACAATCCGACGCTGACCGCCACCCGCGCCGGACAGCGCGCGACGGACGAGAGCTACAATATCCAGAAGGCGAACGGACTGCCCAGCGTGCAGCTCCAGTCGACCTACACGGAAAACGCCTATCGCGAGATTCCGAGCCCGTTCCAGCCGGACCGCACCGTCGCCACGACCGCGCGCATAACCGCGCCCATTTATTCCGGCGGCCGGGTCCGCAATGGCATGAAGGGCGCCCGCACGCGCATCGAGGCCGGGCAGTTCGATCTGCGCGCGACGGAGCTCAGCATCTTCAGCCAGGTGGTCGCGGCCTATATGGACGTGATCCGGGGCCAGTCGGTCGTCGAGCTCAGCCGCAACAATGTCCAGGTGCTGGAAGTCAATCTGCGGGCGACGAACAACCGCTTTCAGGTCGGCGATCTGACGCGCACCGACGTTGCCCAGTCCGAATCGCGCCTCTCGCTCGCCCGGGGTGACCTCAAGACCGCCGAAGCGCAGCTCATCGAGGCGCGGGAGCGCTACATCAGGCTCGTCGGCCACGAGCCGGTCGACCTGCAGCAGCCGGCGGCGCTTCCGGGCTTGCCGGAGAGCGCCGAGCAGGCTGTCGACGTGGCGTTGGCCAATAATCCGGATCTCGCCTCGGCCAAGAAGCTGGAGCAGGCCGCCAAATATGACGTGCGCGTGGCGCGCGGGCTGCGGCATCCCACGGTTTCGACCTTCGCCAACGGCCAGTACACGACCGACCTCAACTCCACGCCGGATTCGACGATCCAGCAATATGGCAAGAACGTCTCGATCGGCGCTGTGCTGACCGTGCCGCTCTATCAGGGCGGCGGCCCGGCGGCGCAGGTGCGCCAGAGCCAGGCGCGCGAACAGCAGGCCATGGAGCAGTTCACCGCCACCGAGCGCAGCGTCATCGCGCAGACCCGCTCGCTCTATTCGAGCTGGCAGGCGAGCAACGAGGTGATCGCGTCGAGCCGCACCGCAGTCGATGCCAGCGCCCTGTCGCTGCAGGGCGTCCGCGCCGAGAACAGCGTCGGCACGCGCACCATCCTCGACATCCTCAATGCCGAGCAGGAAAGCTTCTCCGCGCGCGTCCAGCTCGTGACCGCCGAGCGCAACGCCTATGTCGCGGCCTTCTCGCTGCTCGCCGCCATGGGCCGGATCAGCCCGGCCGATTTCGGCATCGCGACCACCGATATATACGATCCCAAGGCGAATTTCGAGCGCGTGGACGGCAAGTGGTTCGATTGGGATGACGATGCGGCACCCAAGCCGGTGTCCTCGCGCACGGTTGACTCGACGGCGCAAACGGCCACAGTAACGCCTTCCGCAACCAACTGACCGCCGGGGGCGTTATGGGGGCCATGCCGAACGAGCCGTCGATGGAAGAGATATTGTCCTCCATAAAGCGGATCATCGCCGAGGAGGACAGCGCTCCGCCGCCGCGCGCGTCGCGTCGGTCGACGCCGCAGAGCGCCGCCGAAAGCGCGGATACGACCGCCGACGACGATCATGTCCTCGAACTCACCGACGCCCTGCCGGGCGAAGGCGAGCCGACACCCCATAGGGAGCCCGCGCCAGCGCAGGAGGAACCAGCCATGGATGCGCCTGCCAAGCCCGCAAAGGCCGAATCGACCAAGGCCGAATCCAGGCCCTCCCGCCAGCGCGCCGCGCCGGCACCGGTTCCGGTTCCAACGCCAGCGCCCGGCAGCGTCCTGTCTCCCGACAGCGCTCAGGCCGCGCGCGATTCGCTGGTCCACCTCTCCAAGCTGCTGATCCGCCCCGAAGAGGGCCAGTCGAACACGCTGGAAGATCTCGTCCGCGAGATGCTGCGGCCGATGCTCAAGGAATGGCTCGATGCCAATCTGTCCGGCATGGTCGAGGCGATGGTCAAGCGCGAGATCGACCGGATTACCGGGCGAGTATGAGGGCCGGGCTGCGGCCCGAGCGCGCAGTCCGGCAGTCCTGATCCCCTTGCCAGCCCGTCTGGCGGGATCGGCGTCCGCTCATCATCCGTCCCATATCATCCCATGGCCGCCGGGCGCCCGCCACGCTCTGGCGCGCGCGGCCGAGAATCATTAAGGCGCCTGCCATGACCGACACCGCCACCACCGAGCTTACCAAGACCTTCGACCCGGCCGCCATCGAGGCCAAATGGTACCGCCATTGGGAAACGACCGGGCAGTTCCGCCCGGAGCGGCCCGACGCCGCCCCCTTCACCATCGTCAACCCGCCGCCGAACGTGACCGGCTCGCTGCACATCGGCCATGCGCTGGACAACACGCTGCAGGACATCGTGATCCGCTATGAGCGGCTGCGTGGCAAGGATGCGCTCTGGGTGGTCGGTACGGACCATGCTGGCATCGCGACGCAGATGGTGGTCGAGCGGCAGATGGAGGAGCGCCAGGACAAGCGCACCAATTATACGCGCGATCAGTTCGTCGAGAAGGTGTGGGAGTGGAAGGCCGAGAGCGGCGGCACGATCACCGGCCAGCTGCGGCGCCTCGGCTGCTCGATGGACTGGAGCCGCGAGCAGTTCACCATGGACCCGCACTTCACCCGCGCGGTGGTGAAGGTGTTCGTCGACCTCTACAATCAGAAGCTGATTTATCGCGACAAGCGGCTGGTCAACTGGGACCCCAAGCTCAAGACCGCGATCAGCGACCTTGAGGTCGAGACGCGCGAGGTGAAGGGCGGCTTCTGGCACTTCAAATATCCCCTCGCGGACGGCGTCACCCTCGATGGCCCCGGCGTGGAGGGGCAGGACTATATCGAGGTCGCCACCACGCGGCCGGAGACGATGCTGGCGGACATGGCCGTCGCGGTGAACCCGGAAGACCCGCGCTACAAGAGCGTCATCGGCAAGGAAATCCTCCAGCCGATCACCGGCCGCCGGTTCAAGGTGGTGGCGGACGAGCATGCCGACCCCGAGCTGGGCTCGGGTGCGGTGAAGATCACCCCCGGCCACGACTTCAACGACTTCGAGGTCGGCAAGCGCGCGGGGATCAAGCCCGCCGACATGCTCAACATGTTCGATGCCGAGGCGCAGGTGGTGCAGACGGCCGATGGCCTCATCCCCGAGAAATATCTGGGTCAGGACCGCTTCGTCGTGCGCCAGATAATCGTCGACGAAATGAAGGCGCTCGGCCTGCTCATCCCGCATGTGACCAAGGACAAGGAAGGCAATGAGGTCTTCCACGATGCCGAGCCGCGCACCATCCAGACCCCCTTTGGCGACCGCGGCGGCGTGGTCATCGAGCCCTGGCTGACCGACCAGTGGTATGTGGATGCGGCGACGCTGGCCAAGCCGGCGATCGAGGCGGTGCGCTCCGGCGCAATCGAGATCGTGCCCAAGACGTGGGAAAAGACCTATTATAACTGGATGGAGAACATCCAGCCCTGGTGCGTCTCCCGCCAGCTCTGGTGGGGCCATCGCATCCCGGCTTGGTTCGACGAGGAGGGCAATGTCTTCGTCGCCGAAACCGAGGAAGAGGCACAGGCGCAGGCGGGCGACCGAACGCTGACCCGCGACGAGGACGTGCTCGACACCTGGTTCTCCTCCGCGCTCTGGCCGTTCGCGACGCTCGGCTGGCCGGACGATCCGGCGACCGCGCCGCTGCTCGCCAAGCATTATCCCAATGATTTGCTGGTCTCCGGCTTCGACATCCTGTTCTTCTGGGATGCGCGCATGGCGATGCAGGGCATCCACTTCATGAAGGACGTGCCGTGGAAGCGGCTCTACCTCCATGGCCTGGTGCGCGCGGCGGACGGGCAGAAAATGTCCAAGTCCAAGGGCAATGTGGTCGATCCGCTCGGCCTCATCGACAAATATGGCGCGGATGCGCTGCGCTTCTTCATGTCCGCCATGGAGAGCCAGGGCCGCGACGTGAAGATGGATGAGAAGCGGGTAGAGGGCTATCGCAACTTCGCGACCAAGCTGTGGAACGCGGTCCGCTTCGCCCAGTCCAACGGCATTGGTGCCAGCACCAGCGTCGCCGCCCCTGCCGCCAGCCATGCGATCAACAAGTGGGTGATCGGCGAGGTCGTCACCACGCTTGCGGAGCTGGACAAGGCGATGGCCGAGCTGCGCTTCGACGCGGCCGCAAACGCCATCTACCACTTCGTGTGGGATCAGTTCTGCGACTGGTATCTGGAGCTCATCAAGGGCGCGATCGACGAGGAGACCAAGGCGGTTGCCGGCTGGGTGATCGACCAGATCCTCGTCATGCTCCACCCGTTCATGCCGTTCATCACCGAGGAACTCTGGCATGCACAGGGCGCGCGCGATTATGACCTGATCGTCGCCAAGTGGCCGGAGCCGGCCGCGCAGATCGACGCGCAGGCCAGCGCCGAGATCGACTGGCTCATCCGTCTCGTGAGCGAAGTGCGCGGCGCCCGCGCAGAACTCGGCGTGCCGCCGGGGGCGAAGCTCGCCGCGATTGCCAATGAGGCCAGCGCCGAAACGCGCGACCGCATCGAGCGGCTCGGCCCCGCGCTCGGTCGCCTCGCGCGCATCGAGAGCTGGAGCTTCGATGGCGCAGCCAGCGGCGGCGCGGCCCAGATCGTGGTGGACGAGGCGACTTTCGTCCTCCCGCTTGAAGGCGTGATCGACCTCGATGCGGAGCGGGCGAGGTTGACAAAGTCACTTCAGGCCGCGCAAAAGGAGGCAAAGTCGCTCGAAGGACGCCTCGCCAATCCGGCTTTTGTCGAAAAGGCGAAGCCCGAGGCGGTCGAGAAGGCTCGCGCCGACCATGCCGAAAAAGTCGCCGAATCAGAGCGGTTGGAGGCTGCGCTGGCGCGACTGGGGTAGAATTGAACAGGGCCGATGAGCGACAGTCACACCTCTCTGCATGAGGAAATGCCCGAGGGGGCCGAGACCACGAGCGAGGCGCTGAGGGGCTCGCCGCTCCCGCGCCCCATTCGCGGCGGGCGGGATCTGACCAGCGGGCCAATCCTCTCAACCCTGATCCTGTTCACGCTGCCGACCCTGTGCGCGAACATCCTCCAGTCCATGAACGGCTCGATCAACTCGATCTGGGTCTCGCATTTCCTAGGCGAAATGGCGCTGGCGGCGACGGCGAACGCGAACATCATCATGATGCTCATGTTCTCGCTTATCTTCGGCTTCGGCATGGCGGCCAATGTGGTGGTGGGCCAGGCATTCGGCCGGGGCGACATCGCCACGGCGCGCCATGCCTTCGGCTCGGCAGTCGGCTTCTGCCTCGTGCTCTCGGTGCTGATCGCGACGGCGGGCTATCTCTGGTCCGATCACATTCTGCGCACGCTCTCCACCCCGCCTGAGGTCTACCGGCTGGCCAAGGCCTATCTGCATTACACCTTCTTCGGCCTGCCACCGCTGATGATGTTCATCATGGTAATGGCGGGCCTGCGCGGCGGGGGAGATGCGATGACGCCGCTCTGGTTCATGATGCTCTCGGTGGCGCTGGACGTGGGGCTGAACCCGGTGTTCATCGCCGGCATGGGCCCCTTCCCTGCGATGGGCATCGCAGGCTCCGCCTTCGCCAGCGCCTGCTCCGGCTATATCAGCCTTACGGCGCTGGTGGCCTATATCTACCTGCGCGACCTGCCCCTGCGGCTGCGCGGCCATGAGTTCGCCTATCTGAAGCCGGACTGGAAGCTGCTCAGGATCGTGGCTGGGCGCGGCATTCCGATGGGCGTGCAGATGGTGGTCATGTCGCTCTCCACGCTGGTCATCATCGGCTTCGTCAATCGCGAGGGATCGATGACGGCAGCGGCCTATGCCGCCTCGCAGCAGCTCTGGGGCTATATCCAGATGCCGGCCATGGCCGTGGGCGGCGCGGTCAGCTCCATGGCCGCGCAGAATATCGGCGCCGGGCGCTGGGACAGGGTGGAGCGCACCACACGCATCGCCAGCTTGGTCAACGTCGCGCACACCGGCGGGCTCATCACCCTGCTGCTGCTGTTCGATCGGCCGATCCTCGCGCTGTTCCTGGAGAGGGGCGGCAGCGCCATCGAGATCGGCCGGCACATCATGCACATTGCGAGCTGGAGCTTCCTGCCGTTCAGCATCGCCATGGTCCTGTTCAGCACCATGCGCGCCAACGGCATCGTGCTGGCGCCGCTGCTGATCCTGACCCTCTCGCTCTTCTTCGTGCGGATCGGCTTCTATTATGTGAGCTACCCGCTGATCGGCGCGAACGGGCTATGGGGCAGCTTCACGGTCAGCACACTCGTCACGCTGGCGCTCGCCTGGGCCTATTATCGCTGGAGCC
>JAFKLU010000389.1 GCA_017304105.1 Sphingomonadales bacterium | reverse complement strand
ATGCGGGCCAATGCATGGGTTGCGCAGCAGGTGCTGGCCGCCGGCGTGCATGGCATCCTGCTCTGCCAGGCGGAATCCCCCGAGGCCGTGCGCATTTTCGTGGAAGCGGCGCGTTATCCCTTTGCGCCGGGGGCGGACCTCAAGCAGAGCCACCGCGGCGCCGGCAGCCAGGCCTTCGCCTCGGAGATCTGGGGAGTTTCACCGGAGCAGTATCTGTCCAAGGCGGACGTCTGGCCGCTCAATCCCAATGGCGAGGTGATGCTGGGCATCAAGATCGAAAATCCCAAGGCGACGGCACATGCCGAGGAGTTGACCAAGATCAAGGGCCTCGCCTTCGCCGAGTGGGGGCCGGGCGACCAGGCCTTCTATCTGCTTGGCCTGCCCAAGAAGGAGCGGGTGGTGCGCGACGCCAATGGATCCCCCACCTATATCGCGGGCAGCAACGAGCATGAGCCGCCAATGGTTCAGACGCGCGCGCGCGTGCTGGCGGCGACCAAGGCGGCGGGCATCCATTTCCTCAATGCTTGCCCGGAAGATGATGTCATCAATCAGCTGAAGCAGGGCACGATGATCTGCACGGGCGGCGATACGCCGGCTGCCGATGCGGGGCGGGCCTTTACCAAGCGCAAATCGGTCTGGTGATCCAGGGAGCGCGCGGCGAGCCACGCCGCGTTGCTGCAGGAGGCTTGCCGTGCGTTTGGCGAGCCACGACGCCTCCTCCTCCCTTTTCGGGGAGGGGGAGGCCAGGCGCTCTCAGCGATCGAGCGCGGTGCTGATGGCTCCGGGGCGACCATCGAAAACGAGATCGGCGCCGTCCCGCGTCAGGTTCGTCCCGTCGTAGGCATAGACCTCGATCGCCTTGGTCATCGCGCATTGCAGCAGGACGCGGCGATTATCTTTTGACCAGGCGGCGCCCTGACACCAGGCGCCGGAATGGGCTTCGCCCGCCTTGATCAGCTTCGGTCCCTCGATCCTGTAGATTTGCAGCAGACCATAAGGATGATAATCGGGCGAACCGGGCGCGGCGGCCGAGCCGTTCGCGACCACCACGGCCAGATATTTCCCGTCCGGTGACAAGGCGACATGCTCCGGCGTCATGCCGACTTCCACGCTGTCGACCAGCGTGTTGGTCTGGAGATCAAGCACTGACACCGTACCGATGATTCCGCCGACAGGGCGGGGGGCGTTCGCTGGTCGCACGGCACCGTTGAGATTGGTGTTGTAGGCATAGCGCCCGTCGCGGCTCACCGTGACCCCATAGGGGGAGAGGCCGGGCGATATGCTGGTGCCGGTCCGCGTAACCTTGCTGCCATTGACGGCGAGACGCACAATCTGGCCGGTCGCCTGCGCCACCGCGAATGCGCTCTTGCCGTCGGGGCTGAAGGCCACGTCTGTAGGACGGCTCTGATAGTCGAGCCGCACCTTGCCGGCCGGTGTCAGCCGCTTGCCGGCGATGGTGTAGATGGAGATGGCGTCGTCGCCGGTCCCGGCGACAAGGGCCAGCGTGCCGGCCCGGTTGATCGCGACGCCGCTGGCCCCCGACGCGCTCTGCAGGGTCTGGATGACCTTGGGCGCCGAAGGATTGGCGAGATCGATCACCGAAAGGGTCGATGCCTTGACGATGGTGCCGCCTTCCAGTTCCTGGGCGGCGGTGACGAGCGCGAACTGCCCGCTGCGCGCAACGGCGACGGCGGCGGGCGGGCCGATCATGCTGGCGGAGGTCTTCACCGTGCCCAGCACCTTGGGGCGGGTCTGGCCGATGTCGATGATGGATACGGAGTCCGCTGTCCGCGTGGAGGGCGCTTCGCCGGGGCGCAGCTGCTTGCCGTCATTGGCCGATACGGCGATCTGGGCAAGGGCGGGCATCGGCAGCAGCAGCGCTGTGCAAAGCAAGAAGGTCTTCATGGGGGTCGCTCTCCTGTGGTTCGTTCGGGCGCAGGCCCTGAAAGCGAGACGGCGGAGGACCATTGTCCCCCGCCGCCCGCAATTTTGAGTGTTACTGGTTTGGCATTCAGAACTGTGCCCGGAAGCCCACCGAAACCAGCCTGCCCAGCAAGTTGGAGGTGAAGCCGTTGAAGCCCCAGGCGCCGACGCCGGCACCCGTTGTATTGCCGTTGTAGAAGGGCGGATCTCTGTCGAACACATTCTTGATGTCCAGATAAATCTGGCTGTCCTTCATGAAGGAACCGGTGAAGTTGTAGGCAATGTGCAGGTCGAAGTTGAGATCGGACCGCACATTGTCGCCGCCACCGGTCGGGTTGCCATTGGCGCCGAGTGTCACCGGAGCGACCGAGGTCTGGATCCAGTTGCGATACTTGCCGGTATAGTTGGCGAAGATATCGATCGCGAGGTTCTCATTCTCCCACCCGAGCTGGGCGCGGCCCTTTGTCTGAATCGACGGGAACTGCGAATTGTAGCCCGAGGTGTTGAGGATGCTGAACGAAGCGTCGCCAAAGTCCTGATCGAACTTGGTGAAGTAGGTCATGGACGCGCCGAGAATGAAGGTGCCGGCGCTGCTCGTCGGGATCCGGTAGTTGAACTGGGCGTCGATGCCCTGCACGTCCAGGTTGAGCACGTTGCCCACGTCGCGGTTGATCAGGAAGTAGACCGGCGAGGGCAGAACCGGCGCGGTCGTGGCGCCGTTGGCGACGTTGGTGAAGGCCGCGATTTGCGCCGGCGTGCAGCCCGTCGATGCGCAGATCTGCAGGCGATCCCGTAGCGCGGCGGAGTTGATGATCAGCGGCTGGGCAGGGGAGGCGACGCCGCCCTTGAAGATGTTTGCCCAGTAAGTGACGTTGGCCGAGAAGCCGGGCATGAAGCTCGGGGTCAGGTCCATGCCGATCGACCAGCTGCTGCCCGTCTGCGGAACGACGCCGGCAAAGCCTGCACCCAGCGAGCGGTCGAGGCCCTCGCGGCCGGTGCCGGCGCCCACGCGGCAGACGGTCGTCACCGTTTCGCAGCCCGGCAGGTTGCGCACTTCCGGATAGGCTGCGACCGGCACGTCCAGCACGGCGCTGGAACCGGTGCCGGTGGCGCCGCGGATGTAGCCCTGGCGCGGGTCGCCGATCTGGTTGAGCGGCGGTGCCACGAAGGACTTCGCGTAGTTTCCGCGGAACTTGAGCGAGTCGTTGACGATCCAGTTGGCGGCGATCTTGGGATTGGTGGTCGATCCGAAGTCGCTGTAGTCGTCGATGCGGCCGGAGATGCTGAGGTCGAACTTCTGGATGATGCCAATGCCCATGTCCTCGTCGATGAGGGGGACATAGAGTTCCAGATAGCCCGATTTCACGTTGCGCGGGCCGAGATTGCTGATGAAGTTCACATAGCCGTTGCCAGTGCTGTTCGGCGTCAGGCCGTACACATCCTGAATGAAGTGCATGTATTCGACGCCAGCGGCCATGCGCAGGTCGCCGCCCGGCAGGGTGGCGAGCGGGCCCTGCAACTCCAGCTTGCCCTGATACATGTTGTTCTGGTGTTCGTTGTTCGTATTGGCCGAATAGATGTAGTTATAGACAGATTGGGCCGTGCGGTTGTTGCCGGGGCCGTTCCACACGTCCAGGGCATTTGCGGCGGTCAGGGCCTGCGTCACCACGGCGGTCTGGCCGCCCGGCAACGCGACCGAGGTGCCACCGCCCAGATTGGGCGAGCCATTCAGTGAAAGGTTGGCGCAGACGCTGCAGAAGACGTTGCGGCCGCGCTGGAAGCTGTTCGAGCGGGCGAGCGAGCCGCTGAGCGTTGCCGTCCAGCTGTCCGTCACCTTATAGTCGAACACTGCGGTCGTGTAGAAGGTCGTGTTCTCGTAATTGTTGGTCCCGTAGTTGTGGTCGGGACGCAGGGCGACATAGTTGATCGACTCCTGCACGAAGCTCTGACCGGTCGGCGACCGGAAGAAGGGGTTGATCTGGGCGCCCCGGCCTTGCCGGTGAAGGACAGCCGATCACTGAAGTCGTTGTTGATGACGACCAGGACGCCCTCGCGCTGCACGCCCGGCACGGCCGTACCGTAGATCGAGTTGTTGCAGAAGCCGTTCAGGCCCTGATTGTTGGCGATGGGCGTTGCGGTGTCGGCGTTGGGATAGATGACCGTGGCCGAGGATGACGCCCGGATCGTGGCGGGTGAGCAATTATAGGTGTTGGTATTGCTGCCGCCGATGTCGCGATAATCGCCGCGGCTCAGGAAGCCGCGCTTCTCGTTGGTGATCTCGTCCTGCTTGAGGAACTGGCCCGCGACATAGACGCCGCCGGTATCCCAGGTGGTGCCCCAGATGCCGTTGAGATCGTAGCTCCTGTAATCCTTGGCGAAACCGACGCGGCCATTGAGCTGGATGCCATTGTAGCGCTTGCGCGTGATGAAGTTCACCACGCCGGCGACGGCGTCCGAGCCGTAGATCGACGAAGCGCCGTCCGCGAGCACCTCGACGCGCTGGAGAGCCGGCGTCGGAATGATGTTGGGATCGGTCTGCGCATATTGCAGGCCGCCGCCCGGCATGCGCAGCCCGTCGATCAGGGCGAGGGTGGTATTCGATCCGGAGCCGGCGAGGCTGTGACTCTGCGGGGCATAGTAGGAATAAGCGCTCTGGGCCTGCGGCGTCGAACCGGCAGTGGTGATTGCCGGCACCGTGTTGACGAGCTCGCTGGTGGTCGTTGCGGCCGTCTTGGCCAGCGCTTCCTGTCCGACCGAGACGAGGTTCGAGCCGACCGGGGCCACGCCGCGGATGCTCGATCCGGTGACGACGATATCCTCGACCGCGGCGCCGTCCTCTTCAGCCTGCTCGGCCTCGCCGCTGGCCGCTTGCGGCGCCTGTGCGAAGGCGGATGCCCCCGGCAGGATCATCGCGGTCGCAAATGCCAGGATCGAAACGCCGATACTGTGCCCTTTCTTACTCATCCTCTTCCCTCCACATTCTTGGATATGGTCAGGCAGCCTCAAGCCGGGCGAATTGTCCCGCCGGCCATGAAAGAATGCCGGCTCGGCCCACCTCGCTGGTTCGGTGCAGATTGATTGCCGCCGGTCGCAATGCGCCTCTCGGCGCGACCCTCGCATCCTCCCTGCCCGAGACGCCCCGAAGGCTGCTCGATTGGACAGCTCGTGCCTATCTTGTGTGCTGTCGGGATATTTGTATGCAGACACTTCCAGTTGCATACAAGTAAATTCTGCGCCGAACGGGAAAATATTTCGCGATGGGTAATAGTCGTTTCGTAATGGAAAACGATCAGGCCGCGAGAGGGTGGTGCACTGCCCTCTCGCGCCAGGAGAATCAGGTGAAATCGATGCGGAAGATCGCGCCGCTCGAGCGGCTTTGCCGATTTGGCCAGCCGGGATGAATTCCGGCGTCGCAGCCGTAGAGCTTCCCTTCCCAGGACATAAGCCCATGTGGATCGGCGCTGCCCGGTGCGAATTCGGCGGTTTCGAGCAACGTGCCAGTCGCGGCATCATAGCGGGCGAGGCCGGGTGCGCTGTCGTCCGTGTTCGAGCTGCCGACGACAATCCAGATCGTGCCAGCGTCCCAGGCCAGCCCATGCATTCGTGCATAGGCGCAGGGGATGAAGAATTCCGGCTGCCAGCTCTTCGCGTCGACGCGCAAAATGCCGCGCATCCGCAGCGCGGCGAGATAAAGCTTGCCCTGGTGGAACATCACGCCATGGCATCCGCCGCCATTCTCGGCGGGGCCGAGCGGGATCTGCCGATGGCTGACGGTGCGCCCGTCGAGATCGGTCTTGAAGATGCCATAGGGAGGGGCGTTCGCGCCCATCCACAAATGCCCGTCGCCAAAGGCCATGCCGCTGGTGTTGCGCGACTCCGTGCGCACCTTGCTCAGGACCTTGCCTTTCCAGTCGACCAGGTAGGCATCGTTGGAGACGCCCACGCCTTCCTGAGTGCGCTGCTCGCCAATCCAGACGCCCTGCGGCGAGGTGTCGATCGCGTTGGGATAGCCTTCCGGGCTTTGGAAAATGTCGGTGGTGCGCACCACGCGATGGGGCAACTCCGCCGCCTTGCGGGTTTCACGGGCGATGCGCGCCGCGTCGCGTTCGGCCATGCTCGCGTCCGAGGCGGTCTGCGCTCGCGCCGTCGTCATCGCGCCGAGGCCGAGGCCCAATGCTCCGGCAAGAAATTCCCGTTTCCTCATGGCATCCCCTCTCCAAATGAGCGGTTTCGCATCTCTTTGGACGCGATGTGCGGAGAGGATCATAAATCACACTTGTATGCAAGATATATGTTAGTGCATACAAGTGTCGACTCGATAATGAGCCGACGGCGCCTGCGTTCAAGTCGGGCCGGTGAGGGAGAGGGTAAGATGAAGCTGAAAATGCGTGGACGAGCATTGATGCGCCTGGGCTCTGTTGCGCTTTGCGCCGGCGTCCTGATGGGGGCGGTCGACGCGTCGGCTCAGACGAGGGCGGGTGCGCCCCAGCGGATCAATCGGGCGATCGAATTGCTCGCCTCCGGTCAGCCAGTCTATTACACGCAGACGTCTGGCGGCGGCTATGAAGATGGCAAGCGCCTTGCGTCGACCAAGGCCGACTACATCACCTACGACATGGAGCATGGCACCTTCTCCCTCGTCGAGTTGCGCGCGTTCATGAAGGGCCTTGTGGACGCCGGCAAGACGCGCACGGGGCACCGCACTCCCGCCGTTATCGTCACGCTTCCCGTGTTGGGAGACGACCCGGCGGCCATGCGGGCCAATGCATGGGTTGCGCAGCAGGTGCTGGCCGCCGGCGTGCATGGCATCCTTCTCTGCCAGGCGGAATCGCCCGATGCCGTGCGCATCTTCGTGGAAGCGGTGCGCTATCCCTTCGCCAAGGGCGTGAAATATGATGCGACGCACCGCGGATCGGGCAGCCAGACTTATGCCGCTCAAATATGGGGCCTCTCGCCGAACGAATATCTCGCCAAGGCGGACGTGTGGCCGCTGAACCCGGACGGCGAGCTCATGCTCGGCGTGAAGCTGGAGAATCCCAAGGCGGTGGCTCATGCCGAGGAGATCACCAAAATCCCCGGCATTGCCTTCGCCGAATGGGGGCCGGGCGATCAGGCCTTCTATCTGCTCGGTGCGCCGAGCACGACCGAGCGCGGCAGCGACAGGGCGCACGATCCCAAGATGGTCGCGGCCCGCGCCCGCGTGCTCGCCGCCACCAAGGCGGCCGGCATCAAGTTCCTCAACAGCTGTTCCACCGAGGATGTCATCGACCAGCTGAAGGATGGCACGATGATTTGCACGGGTGGGGACACGCCGGCGGCAGACAAGGGCCGCGCTTACACCAAGCGTTCCACTGCACCGTGATAATCTGACCGCATCTGGGCCTTCCCTCCCCGGGGGCGCCGCCTCCGCTTGGCTCTGCTATGAGTGGAGGCGGGTCGCCCGGTGTTGGCGCATCAAAGATCACGGCAAGCGAGGAGCCGCTATGGATGATCGATCGCCGCTCGGCAGCGTTGACAAGGCTCTGATGGCGTTGCTGCGCCTGGGCGATGCGGGCTCGGAGGGATTGCCTCTGTCACGCCTGGCCGCCGACCTGGGGCTGCACAAGGCTTCGCTCCATCGGACGCTCTCGGCGCTGCGCCATCGCGACTTCGTGGAGCAGGACGAGGCGACCGGGGCCTATCGGCTGGGGGCGAACCTGCTCGCGCTCGCGGATTCCTATCTGCGCGACGGCAGCCTGCGCGGCCTGCTGCACGAGGGGTTGCGCAAGCTGAGCGCCAAGGTCAGCGAGCTTTGCCATCTCGGCACACTCTCCGGCAATGAAATCGTCTACGTCGACAAGGTCGAGCCGCAGCGGGCGATCCGAGTCTGGTCCGAGATCGGCCGGCGCAGTCCTGCGCTGACGACAGCGCTGGGGCGGGCCATCATTTCCCATTCCTTCGCCGATTTCGAGAGCTTTGCCGCCTCCTTTCCGGACGAGATCCCGGCCCGCACCCCGTTCACGCGCCGGTCGCCGGTCGCGCTGTGGGAAGAACTGGCGGCCGCCCGCCTTCGCGGCTTCGCGAAGGAGGAGCAGGAAAATGAGCCCGGCATTACCTGCATTGCGGTCGCCATCAAGCGTGGCGGCATTGCGACCACGGCAATCAGCATTACCGCGCAGCACGAGCGCATGCCGCCCGATCGCATGGCCTTTCTCGCCGATACGCTGCGCGAGACTGTCCGGCCCTTCCTGCCGCCCGGCTTCTCCTTCCAAGAACCCATGGCCAGTTAGTATCGCCATACGAAACAGTGATTAGCGATAGCGGAATTATTGTTGACAAGATTTTATATTGTATGCAAGTTTTCCGCAGGGCCTGAGAGCCTGGACATGGGGGCGGCGAGCCTCTGGCTGTCAGTCAATTTGGGGAGAGGGCGCTGATCCGCGCGCTGTGGTCTTGTGGCCATGGCGGCGGCTGATCCGGGCCGTCGCGAGAGATAGGCCGGAAGGGGCGCAATGGCGGGCAAGATCGTCTGTTTCGGGGAAGTCCTGCTTCGTTTGAGCGCCCCTGGCCGCGAACTCCTTCTGCAATCTCCCACGTTGGACGCCTGTATCGGCGGCGCCGAAGCCAATGTCGCCGTTGCGCTTGCGCATCTGGGCGAAGATGCGCGCATGATCAGCGTGCTGCCCGACAATGCGCTTGGCCGGGCTGCGCGCGATGCGTTGCGCCGATATGGGGTGGACGTATCCGGAATACGCTGGGCGAAGGGCCGGATGGGCGTCTATTATCTGACCCATGGGGCCATGCTGCGTCCCGCCGAAGTGCTTTACGACCGTGCGGGCTCCGCCTTTGCGACCGTGGCGGAGGGGCTCATCAATTGGGACGAGGCGCTTGCCGGGGCGCACTGCCTGCACATGTCGGGCATCACGCCAGCGCTCGGACCTGCGGGCGTACGCGAGGCGATGGCGGCTGCGCGTGCGGCGGAGCGGCTGGGCGTTCCGATCTCGATGGACGGCAATTACCGCGCGAAGCTCTGGGAGGCCTGGGATGGCGACAGCGCCACGATCCTGCGCGCGTTGTTCGGCTTCGCGCGCACCGCCTTTGCCGATGCGCGGGACATTGCGCTCGTGCTCGGATGCAGCTTCGAGGGCGAACCGCAGGAGCAACTGCGTGCGGCCGCAGCAGCGGCTTTTCAGACCTTCCCCCGGCTGGATCGGCTGGCCTGCACGATCCGGCGCCAGACGAGCGTCGATCAGCACGCCCTCTCCGCCGCCATGTTCACGCGCGAGGCTGCCTTTGAAGCGCGCGCCTATGATCTGAACGGCGTTGTCGATCGGGTGGGCGCGGGAGATGCCTTCGTCGGAGCGATGCTGCACGCGCTCGCGCGGGGCATGGCGGACCAGGCGGCGCTCGACTTCGCGCTTGCAGCGTCGGTCCTCAAACATTCCATTCCGGGCGATTTCAATCTCGTCCAGCCCACGGAAATCCACGCGCTGACGGCAGGGGAAGGGCTTCACGTCAGGCGATAGCAAAGCTGAGAGGAGAGTGATGATGATAAGGCGACTGATCGCGAGCGGCCTGTTGGCGGCGAGCGTGCTCGCGTCCGCGCCCGCGGCCTCGCAGGTGCTGATGACGAAGGAGCAGATCCTGTTCTACACGTCCGAATGGAAGGGCGAGCGCTTCCCGGATGGCCGGCCAAAAGTCTCGGACGATCTGATCCGCCGCGCGCTGCCGATGTCGCTGGAGGAAGCCTGGGGGACGCTGCGCAGCCTCGGCTACAACAACCAGTTCGAATCCCACTGGCAGGCGATCCATCCGGACAGGCCGATGGTGGGCCGTGCGCTGACGGCGCAATATATGCCTAACCGGCCGGACATGAAGGCTGCCCTCTCCGCGCGGGCAAACCAGCTGCGCGGCTGGGATGACAAGTCCAACATCTGGCCGATCCAGGAACTGCAGAATGGCGATATTTACGTGGCGGACGGCTACGGCAAGATCGTCGACGGCACGCTGATCGGCGACGTGCTCGGCACCTCCATCTACGCCAAGTCGAAGAATGGCTTCGTGTTCGACGGGAGCGTGCGCGACGTGCAGGGCCTGTCGGCGATCGAGGGTCTTAACGGCCTATTCCGGGAGGCGGACCCCTCCGCGATCAAGGAAATGCAGATGGTCCGTATCAACGGGCCGGTCCGCATCGGGCGAGCGACTGTGCTGCCGGGGGACATCGTGCTCGCCAAATATGGCGGGGTGGTCTTCATCCCCGCGCATCTTGCGCAGATCGTCATCACGCAGGCGGAGTTCATCCAGTTGCGAGAAGTCTGGGGCAAGGAGTCGATCCGCACCGGCGAATTCGGCCCGGCTGATATCGACACGGCCTGGTCCCCCAAGGTGAAGGCCGCCTTCCTCAAATGGGTGAACGACAATCCGAGCCGGGTGCCGATGAGCAAGGCCGAGTTCGAGGATGTGCGCAAACGCAACAACTTCTGACCCCATCGCGACAGAATCGAAGGATACAGGCAATGAAGAAGCATCTGATGATGGCCGCGTTGCTCGGCGCTGGCCTCCTGGCCTCTGCCCCTGCCGGGGCGCAGGTGATGATGAGCCCGCAGGAAGTCACGTTCTACACAGCGGATTGGAAGGGAGAGCGCTTCCCCGACGGCCGCCCGAAAGTCTCGGACGATCTGGTAAAGCGCGCTCGCAACATCTCGCTCGAGGAGGCCTGGGGCACGCTGCGCGGTCTTGGCTATCATAACCAGTTCGAGGCGGACTGGCAGGCGATCCGGCCGGACCAATGGTTTGCGGGCCGGGCGCTCACCGCGCAATATATGCCGGCCCGGCCGGACATGGCCAAGCCGCTGATGGACCGCGCCCGTGCCATGAAGAAGGCCGGCGCACCGAACATCTGGCCGATCAACGAACTGCAGAATGGCGACATCTATGTGGCGGATGGCTACGGCAAGATCATCGATGGCACGCTGATCGGCGACATTCTCGGCAACTCGATCTACGCCCGGTCGAAGAACGGCTTCGTGTTCGACGGCGGCGTGCGCGATGTGCAGGGCTTGTCGCAGATCGAAGGGATGAACGGGTTGTTCCGCAAGGCGGACCCGTCCTTCATCCAGGAAATGCAGATGGTGGAGATCAACCAGCCGGTCCGCATCGGCCGTGCCACCGTGCTGCCGGGCGATATCGTGGTCGCCAAATTTGGCGGGGTGGTCTTCATCCCGGCGCATCTGGCCGAACTGGTGATCACCCAGTCGGAGTTCATCGCGCTCAAGGATGGGTTCAGCCATGAGGTGGTGCGCACCGGCGAGTTCGGCCCGGCTGACATGGACGTGGATGTCTGGGCGCCCAAGGTGAAGGCGGCCTTCATCAAGTGGGTCGAGGCGCATCCCGACAGGATGCCGATGACCAAGGCGCAGTTTCAGGACGTGCTGAAGCGCAACAAGTTCTGACCATAGACGAAGGCCGGCGCCCTCTCCTTCGCCGGCCTTTCAAACTGAGGGCCCGGCTGTTGCAGCCGGGCCTTTTCTGTGCGCCCTCAGGCGCGTTCAAGATTGCTGTTCGGATCGATGAACAGCCAGGTGACGGCCCCGACGAGCGCGGCAGCGGCGGCGAACAGGAAGGAGCCGGACCAGCCGAATATCTCGGCGAGGATCGGCGTGATCGCGGCGACGCAGACACCGCCGATCTGATTGCCCATGTTCATGATGCCGGAAACGGCGCCGGCGGACGTACGGCCGATATCGGCGCTGAGTGTCCAGAAGGCGCTTTGCGAGAGATACAGCCCGCCTGACCCCAGCGCGAGGACGACCGCTGCGAGGCGCGCATCGGCCACCTGCGTGGCGAGCGCCACGAAGACGGCGGCGAGCGCCATGCCGATGGCGGCTGGCATGCAGCGGCCCATCCGTCGCCCATAGCGCCCGCAGAGCTTGTCCGAGACATAGCCGCTGAGCGGCGAGGCGACCGCCATCGCGATGAACGGCAGGATGCCATAGAGCCCGCTCGACTTGAGATCGAGGCCCCGAACGGACGAGAGATAGGTGAAGAACCAGGTGAAGAAGATATAGGCCACATAGCCGAAGCAGAAATAGGCGAGGGTGAGCAGGGCGACCTGCCTGTGGAAGATGATCGCGCGCCAGGGCATGGTGACCGCCGCGCTCGCTTCCGCCGCGACAGCCTTGTCGGCATTGATATGATCCAGCTCGGCCTGGCGGATCAGCGGATGATTTTCCGGCCGATCGCGCACGAGCAGCACCCAGAGCAGCAGCACGGCGATGCCGATTGCGGCGCTCGCGAAGAAAGCGGCGCGCCAGTCGTGCGAGATCATGATGGTGGTGATCAGTGGCGGGGCAATACCCGCGCCGACGCCCACTCCCGCGAAGATGAGCCCGTTGGCAAGCCCGCGTTCCGAGGATGGCACCCAGTTGGCCACAAGGCGATTGCTCGCCGGAAAGATCACGGATTCGCCGATGCCGAGGATGCAGCGCACCACGAGCAAAATGATGAAGGCGCCGGCGAAGGTCGATGGAATGAGGGCCGTGGCGGCGGTCAGCACGCTCCACCATGTGATGCCGATCGCGATCACTGCGAAGGCGCCAAAGCGATCCGCCAGACGGCCCGCGATCGGCTGGGTGAGCGCATAGCCGAAGACGAAGGCGCTGAACACAAGCCCAAGTTGACGATCGCTCAGCGCGAGGTCCGCCTTGAGGACCGGCGCGGCAATCGAGATATTGCTGCGATCCAGATAGGAAACGGCAGCGACGACGAAGGCGAGGATCACCATCAGCCAGCGTATATTGCCTCGGGCGGCGCTGCCCGCACCTTCGGTCACGGTCGTTTCGGTCACCATATGCATCCCCTCTTTATTGACTTGTCTTGCGCTCAGTGCGGCCACGCCTCGGTCAGCAGT
>JAFKLU010000388.1 GCA_017304105.1 Sphingomonadales bacterium | reverse complement strand
CCAACTCGAACCGCGCCGCCTCGCTCACCCGCCAATTGCTGGCCTTCTCGCGTCAGCAGACGTTGCGCCCGCAAGTGCTCCAGCTGCCCGACGTGGTGGCGGAGGTCTCCAGCCTGCTCAAGCGGCTGCTCGGCGAGAACATCAAGCTGGAGGTCTATCACGGCCGTAACCTCGGCACGGTGCGGGCCGACCCCGGCCAGCTTGAGCAGGTGATTGTCAATCTCGTCGTGAATGCGCGCGATGCCATGCCAGATGGCGGCACGGTGACGATCCGCACCTTCGCGGTCTCCGCGCAGGATGTGCGCGACATGAAGAACGAGATCATGCCGATCGGCGACTATACTGGCCTCAGCGTCGGCGATACAGGCGTTGGCATCGCGCCCGAACTGCTCGGCAAGATCTTCGAGCCCTTCTACACCACGAAAGCGGTCGGCCGGGGCACGGGCCTCGGCCTCTCCACCGTCTATGGCATCATCAAGCAGTCGGGCGGCTTCATCTTCCCCGATTCGGAAGTCGGCAAGGGCACGGTGTTCAGCATCTACCTGCCGGTCCACGCCGGCAATGCGGAGCAATCGGGCACTGCCGTTGGCCCGCGCCGTCGCCCGGCGAGCGAGACATGGGGTACCGGCACCATCCTGCTCGTGGAAGACGAGGACATGGTGCGCAGCGTGGCCGAACGCGCGCTCACCCGCCAGGGCTATACGGTGATCACCGCGAGCGACGGCGAGCAGGGCCTCGCCCGCATGGCCCAGGCCGAGAGGGTCGATCTGCTCATCTCCGACGTGGTCATGCCCGGCATGGACGGACCTACCATGGTCCGCGCCATCCGGGCGAACCATCCGGACCTGCCCGTGCTGTTCATGTCCGGCTATGCCGAGGAGCAACTGCGCCAGTCGATCGACATCGCCGACGTCGCCTTCCTGCCCAAGCCCTTCTCCGTGAACCAGCTTGCCGAGGCGGCCCGCGATGTGCTCGGCGCCGCGCGCGAAGCCGCCGTCCGCGCCGAGCCGACCATTCCGCTCGTCGAGGATTGACGGGCGCTATCGGCGCGCTGGCGGGGCCGTGTCGGGTGCGCGGCCGTCATCAATTTGTCGCATTTCTTTAGGCAGACATACTAAGTTAATTTGAAATTTGGCTTTTTGCGACTAGCGCCACTACATCGTCGAAACTTTGGGGGTGGGTAGTGGCGCTTTGGGAGTCGAGTTACGGCCGTATATCGGTATTTGATTTTGGCTCCGTCGAGCAATCGCGCGTGCGCGTGAAGCACGCTTTTCTCTTTACTGCCTCCCTGTTCGCCGTGGCGCCCGCGATGGCGCAGGCCGATCCGTCCGAAACGATCGCGTCGGTTGAAGCCTCTGTTCCAGCGCCAGTCCCTGCGCCGAGCGAGCCGGTAGCCCCGGCATCGGCCGCAGCCGAGATCGCGCCTGCCGCACCGGCACTGTCGGATGATACGCCCCCTGTTCCGCAGGCTTCACCGTCGGATGACAATGACGACGAACTCGTCGTCACCGGTCGCCAGGGCACGCCGCCGGGCGATCCGCTCGAGGGCCTCAATCTCCAGACCTACGCAGTGGTCGAGGCTGTCGACAAGGCGGTCGTGGGGCCCGCGGCCGAAGGATATAAGAAGGCGCTCCCCGAGCCGATCCGCGCCGGCGTGCGCAACTTCTTCAACAATCTCACGGCGCCGGCCACCTTCCTCAACTTCGTGCTCCAGTTCAAATTCGGCAAGGCGGCCGAGACGGTGGCGCGGTTCGGCGTCAACAGCACGATCGGCGTCGCCGGCTTCGTGGACGTGGCCAAGCGCAAGCCGTTCAAGATGCCGCTGCGGCGCAACGGCTTCGCCAACACCTTCGGTTTCTACGGCATCAAGCCGGGACCGTTCCTCTTCCTGCCGCTGGTCGGCCCGACGACGGTGCGCGACCTGATCGGCCTGACGCTCGACAAGGCGCTGTTGCCGGTGACGGTCGGCGCGCCGTTCGGCCAGCCATATTACACGCTGCCCTCCACGGCGATCAGCTCGCTGGACTATCGCAACCAGTTCGACGAGCAGTTGCGCAAGCTGCGCGCGTCGCCTGATCCCTATGCCGCCTCGCGCGAATTCTACCTGCGCAACCGGCAGGAGGAGATCGACGCCCTGCGCCATCCGAAGCGCGCCGCAAAGCCGGTCGCGCCGATCGGACCGCTGGCCGATCCCGTCGAGTGGGTCGACCCGGAGGATGAAGGCGCGCCGCCGCAGCAAGACCGGTTCTGAAGGGGGGCGTTGTCTCGCCCGTTCCGGGCCTGGTTTCCTCGCTCCTCCCGCGCGAACAAATTTCTGTTCCCCTCTTGTTCCATGAGAACAAATAGGATACGTCCTATCTCAGGGTGAGAACATCACCGGGTTTGACATCCATGGGGAGCAGGCACATGACGGCATCTCTGAAGCTCATCGACGGCGACAAGACTAAGGGAACCATGGAACGGCAAAAGGCACTCGAAGCGGCGCTGGCGCAGATTGATCGCGCCTTCGGCAAGGGCTCGGCGATGAAGCTGGGCTCGAAGGAGACGATGCAGGTCGAGGCAATCTCGACCGGCTCGCTCGGCCTCGACATCGCGCTGGGCGTTGGCGGCCTGCCGCGCGGCCGCGTGATCGAGGTCTATGGCCCGGAAAGCTCCGGCAAGACCACGCTCGCGCTGCACGTGATCGCGGAGGCGCAGAAGGCCGGCGGCACCGCTGCCTTCATCGATGCCGAACACGCGCTCGACCCGGTCTATGCCAAGAAGCTGGGTGTCGACATTGACGAACTGATCGTCTCGCAGCCAGACACCGGCGAGCAGGCCCTGGAGATCACGGACACGCTGGTGCGCTCCAACGCGATCGACGTGCTGGTGGTCGACTCGGTCGCGGCGCTCGTGCCCCGGGCCGAAATCGAGGGTGAGATGGGCGACAGCCATGTCGGCCTGCAGGCGCGGCTCATGTCCCAATCGCTGCGCAAACTCACCGGCTCGATCAGCCGCTCGCGCTGCATGGTGATCTTCATCAACCAGCTGCGCATGAAAATCGGCGTCATGTATGGCAACCCGGAGACGACGACGGGCGGCAATGCGCTGAAATTCTACGCCTCCGTCCGTCTCGACATTCGCCGTACCGGTCAGATCAAGGATCGGGACGACATCATCGGCAACACGACGCGCGTGAAGGTCGTCAAGAACAAGGTGGCGCCGCCGTTCAAGCAGGTCGAGTTCGACATCATGTATGGCGAGGGCATCTCGAAGATCGGCGAAATCCTCGATCTCGGTGTCAAGGCCGGGGTGATCGAGAAGTCAGGCTCCTGGTTCTCCTATGATTCGGTGCGCATCGGGCAGGGCCGCGAGAACGCCAAGAACTTCCTGCGGGAAAATCCCGAGATGATGGCCAAGCTCGAAAAGACGATCCGCAACAAGACCGAGGAAGTCGCCGAGGGCATGATGACCGGCCCTGACAGCGACGATTCGGGCGAAGACTGAGCAGTGCCCGGCCGGTTCCTCCCCGTCGCAGGCGGGGAGGGGCGGGCAAGCCATCGTTGGAGGGGCGCGGGCGCGGACGCCCCTTCCAGTCCCCAGTGTTACCCAGGCGGCTGTCGAAATCGCCTTATCCTGAAGCCATGGGGCGCATGTCATGAACGCGATTTCAGCAACCCTCGCTTATGTTGAGCTTCCTGTTGCGGACAGCGAGGCAAGCGCGACCTTCTTCTTCGAAGCTGCCTTTGGCTGGACGCTCACGCGGTTCGGCCCCAGCTATGCCGGCACGATGGGGCAGGGCGCCGATCTTGGCTTGCAGGGGGATGCCGCCGAAGCGCCGGCAGCGCCGCTTCCCGGCATCCGCGTGACGAATCTGGAGGCCGCTTTGGTCGCTGTCGAGCAGGCAGGCGGTGCGATCACCAAGCCGATCTTCGCCTTTCCCGGCGGGCGGCGCTTCCATTTTCGCGAACCGGGCGGCAATGAACTGGCGGTTCTCCAGGAAAATGAAGGTTGAACCGCTTCAGCGTGCGCGGTCATTACTGTCGCCCTGCTGAATCGCGTCCTGTCCCACCTTCCGCTCGGCTTCCTTCACTCCCGTCTTGTCGGCGCGCCCTGCTTCCCCTAACTGCAAGCCCATGACGTCGACCAACGATATCCGCCGCACCTTTCTCGACTATTTCGGGGCCAATGGCCATGAGGTGGTCGCGTCCGCGCCGCTCGTGCCGAACAATGACCCGACACTGATGTTCGTCAATGCGGGCATGGTGCCGTTCAAGAACGTCTTCACCGGCCTCGAAACCCGGCCCTACAGGACGGCGACATCATCGCAGAAGTGCGTGCGTGCCGGCGGCAAGCATAATGATCTCGACAATGTGGGCTACACGGCGCGGCATCACACCTTCTTCGAGATGCTCGGCAATTTCTCGTTCGGCGACTATTTCAAGGAAGGCGCGATCGAGCTCGCCTGGAAGCTGCTGACCAAGGAATATGGCCTGCCGGTCGCGCGCTCTGGAAGAAGATCGCCGGCCTGCCCGACAGCAAGATCATCCGTCTGGGCGAGAAATCCAATTTCTGGATGATGGGCCCGACCGGTCCGTGCGGCCCGAACAGCGAGATTTTCTACGATCATGGCGAGCATGTCTGGGGCGGCCCTCCGGGATCGCCGGAGGAAGATGGCGACCGCTTCGTTGAGATCTGGAACCTCGTCTTCATGCAATATGAGCAGATCGACGAGACGACCCGCGTCGCCCTGCCTAAGCCGCAGATCGACACCGGCATGGGGCTGGAGCGCATCGCGGCCGTGCTGCAGGGTGTGCACAACAATTACGATATCGACATCTTCAAGGCGCTGATCGCCCAGTCCGTCGCGCTCACCCGCCAGCCCGCCGAGGGCGAGGCGCAGGCGAGCCACCGTGTGATCGCCGATCATCTGCGTTCGACCAGCTTCCTCATCGCCGATGGCGTGCTGCCCGCAAATGAGGGGCGCGGCTATGTCCTGCGCCGCATCATGCGCCGCGCCATGCGCCACGCCCACCTTCTCGGCGCGGCCGAGCCGCTGATGCACCGCCTTGTCGGCAGTCTGGTCGCCGAGATGGGTGCTGCCTTCCCCGAGCTGATTCGGGCCCAGCCGCTCATCGAGGAGACGCTCCTGCGCGAGGAGACGCGGTTCCGCCAGACGCTCGACAAGGGCCTGAAGCTGCTGGATGAAGCGGTCGTCGGCCTTACGCCCGGCGCCACGCTGGCGGGCGAGACGGCCTTCCGTCTCTACGATACCTACGGCTTCCCTTATGATCTTACCGAGGACGCCTTGCGTGCCAAGGAGATCGGCGTCGATCGGGCCGGCTTCGATGCTGCGATGGCCGCGCAAAAGGCGGCTGCCCGTGCGGCCTGGAAGGGCTCTGGCGAGAAGGCTTCCGAGGAAATCTGGTTCGACATCGCCGAGAGCGAAGGCGCGACCGAGTTCACCGGCTATCTTGGCGAGGAAGGCGAAGGCACGGTCGTCGCTCTGGTCAAGGACGGCAAGCGCGTGGAGAGCGCAGCGGCCGGCGAGCAGGTGACGATCCTCACCAACCAGACGCCCTTTTACGGCGAGAGCGGCGGCCAGGCCGGCGACACCGGCCGCATCAGCGGCGCGGACGGCTTCGCCGCGAGTGTCACCGACACCGCCAAGCCGCTCGGCCGCATCCATGCGCACCGGGCGACGATCGAGGCCGGCAAGGTCGCGGTCGGCGATTTCGTGCATCTGATGGTCGATGGCGCGCGGCGTGCGCGCATCCGCGCCAATCACAGCGCCACCCACCTGCTGCACGCCGCGCTCCGCAAGGCTCTCGGGCCGCATGTCACGCAGAAGGGCAGCCTCGTCGCCGAGGATCGCCTGCGCTTCGACTTCTCCCATCCCGAGGCGTTGACGGCGAAGCAGATCGCCGCCGTCGAGGCGGATGTGAACGCGCAGATTCGCGGCAATGTCGAGGTAACGACGCGCCTCATGTCGCCCGAGGACGCCATCGCGGCGGGCGCCATGGCCCTGTTCGGCGAGAAATATGGCGAGGAAGTCCGCGTCCTCTCCATGGGCCGGGGCGATGAGGGCACTTATTCGGTGGAGCTGTGCGGCGGCACGCATGTCCGTGCGCTCGGCGACATCGCCCTGTTCAAGATTATCGGCGAGAGCGCCGTGGCGAGCGGCGTGCGGCGCATCGAGGCGCTGACCGGCGAGGCGGCGCGCCAGTGGCTCGTCCACCGCGACGAGCAGCTGCGCGCCATTGCTTCCACCCTGCGCACCACACCGGACGAGGCGGCTGCGCGCGTCACGGCGCTCGCGGATCAGACCCGCAGGCTGGAACGCGAACTGGCTGACGTGAAGAGGGCGCTCGCCATTGCCGGCGCCGGCGCGAGCGGCGGTCCCTCGGCAGCGGCAGCGCCGGAGATCGTGAACGGCTACAAGGTCATCGCCCAGCAGCTCGACGGGCTTGATCCCAAGAGCCTGCGCGGTCTCGTGGATGAGGCGAAGGGGCGCCTGGGCAGCGGCATCGCGGCCATCGTCGCGACCAATGACGGGCGCGCCAGCCTCGCGGTCGGCGTGACGGACGATCTTGTCGGCAAGCTCAGCGCGGTCGATCTGGTGCGCGCCGGCGTGAATGCGCTCGGCGGCCAGGGCGGGGGCGGCCGGCCGGACATGGCGCAGGGCGGCGGCCCGGATGCCTCGGCAGCGGGCGCGGCGATCGAAGCGATCAAGGCCGGCATCGCCGCCGCCTGAACCGCTGCCGACAGGCTGCGCTCAGGCTCCGGCGGCTGTCGCTGGGAAGGAGAGCAGTCGGCGAGGTCTCTCGCCGGCTATCCGGTCTATCTCGGGCGCGGCGGTCTTGCTGCGAGCGAGCCGCTTTTAGGTTCCCGCGCGCTGGTACGCAGATTACAGCGCCCGCCGTGCTGATGATGGCGACGCCGCACGCCTCGTCAGCGAGCATCTGTTCAAGCAAGACTGGCCGAACTGGGAGCGCCATCCACTCGGCGGCGAGATTGTCTATTGCGTCTCCGGCAGTCTCGTTCTCCATCAGGAAATGCCGGATGGCCGCATTGAAACGACGAGGCTGGAACCCGGCCAATATGCGATCAACCCGCCCGGCATCTGGCACACCGCGGATGTGGAAGGTGAGGCACCGGCGTTGTTCATCACCTCCGGGCTGGGCACGGAGAACCGGGCCCGCTGAGGGAGCGGGCTCGCGGCGGGCAATTCGCTTTTGGGGAGCTGCGTCTGGCATTTGAATGAGTCTCGCCGTGAGATTACCGGGGAAATGCTGATAAGCCGCGCGCGGCTACCCTCCCCATGATCGTTTCGACGCAAGGAGGGCGTCTCGCCTCGGGAGCACTGGTGCGCGCTTCAAAGCGCTTCGCCGGTCGGCTTGGATGCCGGTCTGCGCCGGTGAACCGTCAAAGCAAGTAGGGGCGGGATTGTAGCGTGTCCGGGACAGGCCGCTGTCAGGCGCTGGCGCGCAACAGCAGAAAGACAGAAATGGGATGGGGAAGCCGACGTCGCCTGGCCATTCTTCGTCATTCCGGCGAACGCGGGAATCCAGATACCCTGGCGGCGCGACGCCAGGACGGACGGCAAGATCCTGCCAGACCGGATTGGCCTGCTCGATCAAATCAAGTTTCCATGCTCTCCGGCACGTCCTGATCTGCGCTTCTCGCATGATCGCACCAGACCAGCGGCTTGACCCCATGCTTCACCGTGAAGCCGCCGAACGCCTCCCATCGGATTGGACGTGACGCGAGAAGATTGCCATGGGGACCAACGTGGTTCCGCATCGTATCGTCGCTACTGGATTCCCGCGTTCGCGGGAATGACGCGGAACGAGCCGGCAATGTCCTCAATCGCCCCGGCGCCGACAAGTCAGCCAGCGAATCCCGACCTGATCCCATCACCGCGCAGGGCTCGCCCGCTAAACTCCGTCGCCTGCTTCCTCCATGCGCCGGCTGCGCAGGCGGGGAGTCTGCTCCATCTGGGCCGCGGCCTTGATTTCATTCTGCAGGTCCTCGCGCTTCTGGTGGACCGAGGCGATCACCGGACCCATGGCAACGCCCAGGTCGACCAGCGCGGTCTCGGCGAGGTGCAGCGAGCTTTCGAGCGCTTCAGGAACAGCCACGCTGGCCCCGGCGCTGTAGAGTTCGGCGGCATGATCGGTGTCGCGCGCGCGCACGATGATTGGGAGCTTGGGCGCCCAGCCGCGCACGCGGCGCGTGATGCGCACGGCGAGCACGGGGTCATCCATGGTGACGATGAGGGCGTTCGCATGGCCCAGGCGCAGTCGGTCGAGCGTATCCGGCCGCGCGACATCGCCGAAGCGCACGACATAGCCATCGCGCCGCGCCTGGCTCACAATGTCAATGTCGCTTTCCACGCCGACATAGGGCTGATTGTGCGTGCGCAGCAGGTCCGCGACCATGCGCCCGACACGGCCGAAGCCGAGGATGACCGCGCGCTGCTTGTCACTCGCTTCCTCTTCCGCCGTCTCGGGATCGGTTGAGCGCAGTTCCACGCGGCGCGCCACATCATGGCCCACCCGCGCGAGGATGGGCGTCACGGTGAGGCCGATCGCGGTCGCCATTTGCCAGAATTCGGCGGTGTCCGGACTGATGAGCCGCGCGGTGACGGCGGTGCTGAGCACGATCAGGGTCGTCTCGGACGGGCTCGCCATCAGCATGCTCGTCTCCAGCGCGACGCCGCGCCGGGCGCCGGCGAGCCGCAGGAAGAGGGCGGTGACGCAGGTTTTGACCACGATCACCGCGGCGATCGCCATCAGCAGCTCGCCCCACTGGCTGGCGAGCTGACGCGGATCGATGCCCATGCCCACGGTGATGAGGAAGACGCCGAGCGCGAGGCCCTTGAAGGGCTCCGTCATGCTCTCGACTTCGCTGCGATAGTCGGTCTCGGCGATGAGCAGGCCGGCGACGAGCGCGCCCACGATCGGTGACAGGCCCGCCGCCGCGGTCACCAGGCTGGAGACCATGACCACGAGCAGGCTGGCGGCGAGGAACACTTGAACGCGATCCTCGACGAACTGGTGGAGGGCGAGCAGAGCGTGGATGCGCTGGTCGCCCTCGATCACGACCGTCGCGAGATTGCTCCAGCCATCGTCCGCGACATTGGGCGCCATGGCACCCAGCGCGAAGACGATGGGCACGAGCGCCAGATCCTCGAACAGCAACATCGAGAAGGCGGCCTTGCCGACCGCCGATTGCGTGCCGGAGATGGGGAGGACGAGCGCCGTGGAGGACAGCGCGAGCGCGAGGCCGAGGCCAATCGAGGCATAGGTGCTGCTGCCAGCGAACAGGAAAAAGCCGAGCGCGATGATCGACGCGCTGCCGACCAGTTCTGCCGCGCCGATGCCGAACACGAAGGCGCGCATGGACCAGAGGCGCCGGAAGGAGAGCTCCAGGCCGATCGAGAAGAGCAGCAGCACGATGCCGAATTCGGCGAAGGAACTGACCGCTGTGGAATTGGAGATGGTGACGTAGAAGAGCGCCGGATAGCGCTCGACGAACTGGCCGAGGCCGAAGGGGCCGACCAGCATGCCGACAAGGATGAACCCGATGATCGGGCTGATCCGCAACCGCGCGAACGCGGGGATGACGAGGCCCGCTGCACCCAGGATCACCAGCGCGTCGCTGTATCCTATGCTGCTGAAGGCCCCGTGCCCTGTCACGTCGCCCGATCTCCCGGGATCAGGAAGCGGGGCAGGGGATTACGCGTCGCGCGGGCCAGCGCATGAAAACGCGCCGACCCGGTGAATGAGCGAAGATATCCCCCCGACAAATCAGCCCCTTATTGCCAGTTGCTCATCTCAGTTTCGAGGTTGACGCGGATCGCCTCGAAGAACTGCTCGGTGGTCATCCAAGCCTGATCCGGCCCGACGAGCAGGGCGAGGTCCTTGGTCATCTGGCCGCCCTCGACGGTCTTGATGCAGACCTTTTCGAGCGTCTCGGCGAAGCGCACCACATCGGGCGTCTCGTCGAACTTGCCGCGGAATTTGAGACCGCCGGTCCAGGCGAAGATGGAGGCGATCGGGTTGGTCGAGGTCGCCTTGCCCTGCTGGTGCTGGCGATAATGACGGGTCACGGTGCCGTGCGCCGCCTCGGCCTCGACCGTCTTGCCGTCCGGCGACATGAGCACGGAGGTCATGAGGCCCAGCGAGCCGAAGCCCTGCGCGACCGTGTCCGACTGCACGTCGCCATCATAGTTCTTGCAGGCCCAGACGAACTTGCCGCTCCACTTGAGTGCGGAGGCGACCATGTCGTCGATCAGGCGATGCTGATACTCGATGCCAGCAGCATCGAACTCGGCCTTGAATTCCTTCTCGAAAATCTCCTGGAACAGATCCTTGAAGCGGCCGTCATAGGCCTTGATGATCGTGTTCTTGGTGGAGAGGTAGAGCGGCCATTTGCGGTCGAGCGCGTAGTTCATCGAGGCGCGCGCAAAGTCGATGATCGACTGATCGAGATTGTACATCGACATGGCGACGCCCGAGCCGGGGAACTTGAACACCTCACGGTCGATCACCTGACCATCGTCACCCTCGAACACGAGGCGCAGCTTGCCGGGGCCGGGGACGAGGAAGTCGGTCGCGCGATACTGGTCGCCGAAAGCGTGGCGGCCGATGACGATCGGGTCGGTCCAGCCCGGCACCAGCCGCGGCACGTTCGAGATCACGATCGGCTCGCGGAACACGACGCCGCCGAGGATGTTGCGGATCGTGCCGTTGGGCGATTTCCACATCTGCTTGAGGTGGAACTCCTCGACGCGCTGCTCGTCCGGCGTGATGGTGGCGCACTTGACGCCCACGCCATATTTCTTGATCGCCTCGGCGGAATCGATGGTGATCTGGTCGTCCGTGCGATCGCGCTCCTGGACGGAGAGATCATAATAGTGAAGGTCGATGTCGAGATACGGCCGGATCAGCCGCTCGCGAATCCACTCCCAGATGATGCGGGTCATCTCGTCGCCGTCGATCTCGACGACCGGGTTCTTCACCTTGATCTTGCTCATGCGTGCCTGGTCTTTCCCTTGTTTGGAACCCGAGTGCGGCCGCGCGGAGATGCGGGCATCGGTTGTCCCTTCCGCCTCTAGGGAAGGACGCGCGGCGGATCAACCGGTAGCGCGGGGAAGGCATGCAAATCCTTGAGCGCGAATGGAGCGGCGGTGGGGCTGGGCTTCGTGTCGTCTGGCCCGAAGGGGCAGGGGGAAAGGCGCTTGTGCCGGTCGCCGGGCGACCGTTCCGCTGCCTTCCTGTGGCGAGTGCGGGGCGCGCTCACCGTTCACCGCTGCCGGAAAACCGTTCAGGGATTGTGCCCATCGCCCGGCCAGCCTAGATTGCGCGCCATGACAACAGAATTTTCCGGATCGCAACCGGTTGCCGCCACGCAGACGAAGGTCAAGTGGAGCTTCCCCGCGATCCATCCCGAGGGCCGCCGCTTTGGCGGCATCGCCGCTGGCATCACCCTGATCTTCGCTCTTCTGGGCTGGTCGACGCTGGCCTGGCTCATGGGCGGCGTCACCATCTGGGTGTTCGCCTTCTTTCGCGATCCGGTGCGCGCCGTGCCGCAGGACGACTATGCGGTCATCGCGCCTGCGGACGGGCTGGTTACGCTTATCCAGACGGTGATGCCGCCGCCCGAGATGGCGGGGCCGGACAAGCTCGGCGATCAGCCGCTGATCCGCGTCTCGATCTTCATGAGCGTGTTCGACGTGCATATCAACCGGACGCCGATTGGCGGCGTGATCAAGGACGTCGTCTATATCAGCGGCAAGTTCATCAATGCCGATCTGGACAAGGCGAGCGAGGATAATGAGCGCCAGCATATCCTTGTCGAGCGCGCGGACGGCGTGCGCATCGGCTTCACGCAGATCGCCGGGCTGGTCGCGCGGCGGATCGTGCCCTTCGTGAAGCGGGGCGACATCGTCGCGGCCGGGCAGCGCATCGGCCTCATTCGCTTTGGCAGCCGGGTCGACGTCTATCTGCCTGCAGGCACTGCGCCCAAGGTTCAGCTCGGCACCCATACGGTCGCGGGCGAGACGGTGCTGGCCTATCTGGGCGACAACCGCGCGATGGCAGGCATTCTGCAATGAGCGGCGGCGGCGCGATTTCGCGCGCGGGGTGGATCGGCTGATGCGCGGCCCGCGCCCAATGCCCCTGAGCAGGATGAGTCGTGGCATCACGCTGCGTCAGGTCGCGCCCAATGCGGTGACGGCCATGGCGCTCTGCTTCGGCCTTACCGCCATTCGCTACGGCATTTCCGGGGAGTGGGAGCGCGCCGTCGCCGCAATCATCTTCGCCGGCGTGCTCGATGGCGTCGATGGCCGAATAGCGCGCCTGCTGCGTGCCGACAGCCGCTTCGGCGCCGAGCTTGATTCGCTCTCCGACGCGATCGCATTCGGTGTCTCGCCCGCGCTCATCCTCTACCTCTGGTCGCTGGAGGCGATGCCACGCTTTGGCTGGATCGTCTGCCTCGTGCTTGCTTTGTCCTGTGCGCTACGGCTCGCCCGCTTCAATGCGATGATCGACGTCGCCGATCAGCCGCGCAAGGCCGCGGGCTTCAACACCGGCGTTCCCGCCCCCGCCGGGGCCGGACTGGCGCTGCTGCCGCTCTATGCCTGGTTCATCTCCGGGCTCGACATCTTCCGTGACTGGCGTCTGGTCGGACCATGGGTCCTGCTCTCGGCCCTGCTGATGATCTCGAACCTGCCCACGCTAGGCTGGAAGCGCATGCGTGTACCGCCGGCGTGGCGCATTTTCGCGATCCTGCTGGCCGGCGTGTTCGCCGCCATGCTCATGGTCGCGCCTTGGCACGCGCTCCTGGCGCTGAGCCTGAGCTATCTGGCGCTTCTGCCGATCGGCCTTGTGAGTTACAGTCAGGTCAGGCGGCGGCTCGCCGCGGGCCAGTCGGTAGCGGTGCCGCCGTCAGCGCTCCCGCCTTCAGGGCCGCCGGCAGAGTGAAGCCGCGCGGCGTCTCCCCGAAGCCGTCCAGGCTGAGGCTGCGCAGCGCCGTCATCATTGCCCGGCGATAGCGCGCGAAATTGTCTGCCATCACGGCGAAAGCGGCCATCATGGCCAGCGCGAAGAGGATCGAACCCAGAAAGTAGAACATGGCAAGGCGCCTTTCAGTCTGGCCGCAGGAACGCATCCGAATCGGGTCTCGTTCCCTGATGTTCACTTTTTGTTCTCATTGCGCGGCCGCGTCAAGCCTTGCGCTGTGCGAAATTTTCAACTAAGGGCGCCCGCCTAACCCACATGGACTCCGCTACATACCGGTGCCGCTGAGCGGTCACTGGGGTCCAGAGGATCAACCGGAAAGGAATTTTATCATGGCGGCTCCTACCGTCACTCTGCACCAATTGATCGAAGCCGGCGCGCATTTCGGCCACCAGACGCACCGCTGGAACCCCCGCATGAAGCCGTATATCTTCGGCGAGCGGAACGGCATCCACATCATCGACCTGTCGCAGACTGTGCCGCTCTTCGCGCGCGCGCTCGACTTCGTCAGCGCCACGGTCCAGGCCGGTGGCAAGGTGCTGTTCGTCGGCACCAAGCGCCAGGCGCAGGATCCGATCGCCGAGGCCGCGCGCAGCGCTGGCCAGCACTTCGTCAACCACCGCTGGCTGGGCGGCATGCTCACCAACTGGAAGACGATCTCGGGCTCGATCAAGCGTCTGAAGTCGCTTGAGGAGAAGCTCTCGGGTGACACGCACGGCTTCACCAAGAAGGAAGTCCTGCAGATGACGCGCGAGCGCGACAAGCTTGAGCTGTCGCTCGGCGGCATCCGCGACATGGGCGGCATCCCGGACGTGATGTTCGTGATCGACGCCAACAAGGAAGAGCTGGCGATCAAGGAAGCCAACACGCTCGGTATTCCGGTCGTCGCGATCCTCGACTCGAACGTCAATCCGGCGGGCATCGCGTTCCCGGTCCCGGCCAACGACGACGCCAGCCGTGCCATCCGCCTGTATTGCGAGGCGGTCGCTCAGGCCGCGACGCGTGGTGGGCAGGGTGCCGCTGCTGCTGCCGGCTTTGATCTCGGCGCGATGGCCGAGCCGCCGGCCGAGGAAGCGCTCGCCGAGGACGCCGGCGCATAACAACCATTTCGTCCTGAGCTTGTCGAAGGGACTCTCCTTTTTCCTTCCGGGGAAGAAGTGAAGGGCTTCGGCAAGCTCGGTCGAAAGGGCGTGGGCGGATGGTGTGACTCGGAACTGTCATCCATTCCGCCTAACGGACCCGCAATTCTGAAGAGATAGGAGCCAAGCATATGGCAGAGATTACTGCAGCCGCCGTCAAGGATCTGCGCGAGCGCTCGGGCGCCGGCATGATGGATTGCAAGAAGGCGCTCGCCGAGACCAATGGCGATGTCGAGGCCGCCGTCGACTGGCTGCGCGCCAAGGGCCTTGCCGCCGCGCAGAAGAAGTCCAGCCGCACCGCCGCCGAGGGCCTCGTCGCCGTCGCGGTTGATGGCACGCGCGGCGTTGCCGTCGAGGTCAACAGCGAAACTGACTTCGTGGCCAAGAACGACCAGTTCCAGGGCTTCGTCCGCACTGCGGCCGAGGTCGCGCTGGCCAATGCCATCGCCGACGCCGAGAGCCTGCTCGCCGCGCCGCACCCGGCCGGCGGCACGATCAGCGATGCGCTGGTGACCAATGTCGCCACCATCGGTGAGAACCAGCAGCTGCGCCGCGTGAAGGCGGTGAAGGTCGAGCAGGGCCTCGTCGTCGACTATATGCACAATGCAGTGGCTCCGGGTCTCGGCAAGATCGGCGTGCTCGTCGCGCTGGAGAGCCCGGCCGGCGCCGACGTGCTGGCTCCGCTCGGCAAGCAGATCGCCATGCACATCGCTGCTGCCTTCCCGGTGGCGCTGAAGGCTGAGGACATCGACGCCGACATTCTCGACCGCGAGCGCAAGGTTGCGACCGAGAAGGCTGCCGAGTCGGGCAAGCCGGCTGAGATCGTCGCCAAGATGGTCGATGGTGCGGTTGCCAAGTTCGCCAAGGAGAATGCTCTCCTGTCGCAGCTCTTCGTGATGGACAACAAGACCCCGATCGCGGACGTCGTCGCCAAGGCGGCGAAGGATGCCGGCACGACCATCACGCTGACCGACTATGTCCGCTTCCAGCTCGGCGAAGGCATCGAGAAGGAAGAGAAGGACTTCGCGGCAGAAGTCGCGGCCGCAGCGGGCGTCTGATCGTCCACAACTTTACGCGCCGACCTCTCGCTCGGCGCTTGGCATGGCGGCGCGGCCTAACTAAGGTCGCGCCGCTTCCATGTCCGAACTGTTTCTGAAGGGCTCCATGACGACAGCTACCCAAAAGCGCATATTGCTCAAGCTGTCGGGAGAAGCGGCGATGGGTGACCAGGCCTTCGGGATCGATCCGGCCACGGTCGCGCGCGTCGCAGGAGAGGTGAAACAGGCCAAGGACAACGGCTATGAGCTCTGCCTGGTGATCGGCGGGGGAAACATCTTCCGTGGCATGGCCGGGGCGGCCAAGGGCATGGACCGCGCCAATGCCGACTATATGGGTATGCTCGCGACTGTGATGAATGCCCTTGCGATGCAGGACGCTCTGGAACATCTGGGCGTGCCCACCCGCGTTCAATCCGCCATCCCCATGGCCAGCATCTGCGAGCCCTATATTCGCCGCCGCGCGCTGCGCCATTTGGAGAAAGGGCGGGTGGTGATCTTCGCGGCCGGTGTCGGCAGCCCGTATTTCACCACGGACAGCGGCGCGGCGCTGCGCGCGGCCGAGCTGAATTGCGATGCGCTCTACAAGGGCACGTCGGTGGATGGCGTCTATGATGCCGATCCCAAGCTCGTGCCGACGGCAAAGCGTTTTGATGCCGTGAGCTACGATGAGGTTCTCAACCAGAACCTCAAGGTGATGGACGCGAGCGCGCTGGCGCTCTGCCGCGACAATGACGTCCCCATCATCGTCTTCAACATCCGCGAACAGGGCAATCTCGCCAAGGTTCTCGCCGGCGAGGGCGTCTCGACAGTCGTCAACAGCGACGGCATCAAGGCGCAGGCAGCCTGACGCGGGCCGAAATCAAGGAGAGACAGCATGGCCAAGTATGACAAGGCTGACCTGGAGCGCCGCATGGCGGGCGCCGTGGAATCCCTGAAGCACGATCTTTCGGGCTTGCGCACCGGCCGCGCGAATACCGCGCTGCTCGATCCGATCACGGTCGAGGTTTACGGCTCGCACATGCCGCTGAACACGGTGGCCACGGTGTCCGCGCCCGAGCCGCGAATGCTCTCGGTGCAGGTGTGGGACAGGAGCAATGTCGGCCCGGTCGACAAAGCGATCCGCTCGGCGGGACTCGGGCTCAATCCGATCGTGGACGGGCAGAATGTCCGCCTGCCGATCCCCGACCTGACCGAGGAGCGCCGCAAGGAGCTGGCCAAGCTCGCCGGGCAATATGCCGAGAAGGCGCGCGTCGCCGCTCGCAACGTCCGCCGCGACGGCATGGACAATCTGAAGGCCGACGAGAAGAAGGGCGAGATCAGCGAGGACGAGCGCAAGCGGGCCGAGACCGAAGTGCAGAAGCTGACGGACGCGACCATCGCGGACATTGATGCGGTCGCGCAGGCCAAGGAAAAGGAAATCCTTGGCAAATAATCGGCTCATCCGCCGGGTCTTGCAGGGCGCGCGGCAGATATGATCCTTTCGCGCTCCCGGGCATCGCGCAAGGCCGCGTCGGCTGCCGCAACTGGTGGCGGGCAGGACGGGCCGATGCCGCGTCACATTGCGATCATCATGGATGGCAATGGCCGCTGGGCCAAGGCGCGCCACCTGCCGCGCCTGGCGGGCCATCGCGCCGGCGCCGAGGCCGTGCGCCGCACGCTGCGCGCGGCGGCCAAGCTCGGCATCGAGTGCGTGACGCTCTACGCCTTCTCCTCCGAGAACTGGAAGCGGCCCGAGCAGGAGATCTCCGACCTCACCGGGTTGATGAAGCAGTTCATCCGCTCGGAGCTGGACGAGATCCACGCCGCGAACATCCGCCTGAAGATCATCGGCGACCATCATGCCTTCGAGCCGGAAGCGGCGCAGATGGTTGACGCCGCCGTCGCCAGGACCGCCGGTAACACCGCCTCCACGCTGGTCGTCGCGCTCAATTATGGCGCGCAGGACGAGATTGCGCGTGCGGTGCAGGGATTGGCCGCGCAGGTGAAGGCCGGCACGCTGGCGCCGCAGGAAATTACGCCGGAGCTTATCGCCGGCCAGCTCGACACAGCCGACCTGCCGCCGCTCGACCTGTTGATCCGCACGTCGGGCGAGCAGCGCCTCTCCAATTTCCTGCTGTGGCAGGCGGCTTATGCCGAGCTGTATTTCACCGAGACGCTCTGGCCGGACTTCGACGAGGCTGCGCTCACTGCGGCCGTCGCGAGCTTCGGCAAGCGCGAGCGCCGCTACGGGGGGCTGTGATGGCCGACGGCGGCCCGCGCTCGGATCTGGCGGTTCGCACCGGTTCGGCCATTGTCATGCTGGTCGTCGTTGGCCTTGCATTCTGGTTCGGCGGACTGGCGTTCAAGCTGCTGGTGGTCGCGGGCGGCGCCATGGTCGTGTGGGAATGGAAGGGGATGACGGATCGCTTCCCGGATGATCCCCTCACGCGCCGCACCTGGCTGGCCTTCGGCTTCTGCTATGTTGCGCTGGCGGCGATGGCGATGCTGGCGCTCTATGCCGCCGGTGCCCTGATGCTGGTGCTAGCGGCCGTGATCGCGACGGACATCGGCGCCTATTTCGCCGGGCGCACAATTGGCGGCCCGAAGATCGCGCCGGCGATCAGCCCCTCGAAGACCTGGGCCGGGCTCGGCGGCGGCATGGTTGCCGCAGCGCTGGTTCCGATCCCACCCGGTTCGATCTGCCTGTCGCCTTGCTCGTTGCCTTGTCGGGCGCGCTGATTGCCGTGGTTGCGCAGGTTGGCGACTTCTTCGAGAGCTGGGCCAAGCGGCGCGCCGGCCTCAAGGACAGCGGCACCTGGATTCCGGGCCATGGCGGGCTGTTTGACCGTGTCGACGGGCTGCTGCTTGCCAGCCTTGTCACTGCCCTGCTGCTCTGGTTCGGAAGGATCGTCCTGTGATGGCGCCGCGCTCCGTCTCCATCTTCGGCGCGACCGGATCGGTCGGTCAGTCTACCCTCGATCTCATCGGGCGTGATCCCGAGCGCTACGATGTGTTCGCGCTGACCGCCGGCCGCGACGTGGAGAAGCTCGCCGCCGCCGCCATCCAGCACCGCGCCCGCCTCGCCGTGGTGGCGGATGAGAACTGCTATGCCGATCTCAAGGCCGCGCTTGCCGGCACGGGCATCGAAGCCGCCGCAGGCGCCGCCGCGCTGGTCGACGCGACCGATCTCGGGGCGGACTGGACGATGGCCTCCATCGTCGGCTGCGCCGGCCTCGCGCCCACGCTGGCCGCCATCCGGCAGGGCCGCACGGTCGCGCTCGCCAACAAGGAGGCGCTCGTCTCGGCCGGATCGGTGATGATGTCCGCCGTCTCGAACAGCGGCGCCACGCTGCTGCCCGTGGACAGCGAGCACAATGCCATCTTCCAGTGCCTTGCAAGCGGCGGCATCGAGGCGGTGTCGCGGATCACGCTCACGGCGAGCGGCGGTCCGTTCCGCACCTTCTCGCGCGAGGAGATGGCGCGGGTGAAGCCCGCCCAGGCGCTCAAGCATCCCAACTGGTCGATGGGCCGCAAGATCAGCATCGACAGCGCGACGATGATGAACAAGGGGCTGGAGCTGATCGAGGCCTGGCATCTCTTCCCGGTCGGGCTGGAGCGGCTTTCAATCCTCGTTCATCCGCAATCGGTCATTCACTCGATGGTGGAATATCGTGATCGCTCGACCATCGCTCAATTGGGTTGCCCGGACATGCGCGTGCCCATCGCCAGTGCGCTGGCCTGGCCCGAGCGCATGGAGACGCCCTGTCAGCCGCTCGATCTGGTGAGCATCGGCAGGCTGGACTTCGAGGCGCCGGACGAAGTGCGCTTCCCAGCGCTGCGGCTTGCCCGCGAGGCGATTCTGGCGGGCGGCAGTGCACCGGCCGTGCTCAATGCGGCCAATGAGGTAGCCGTCGAGGCCTTCCTCGACGGGCGCATCGGCTTCCTTGATATTGGCCGGATCGTGGAAGACGTGCTAGCGCGCATCGACATGGCGCCAGTTGCGAGTATTGACGACGTCTGGGCCATCGACATGTCGGCGCGCCAACTTGCCGAGCGCCTGACTGCGGAGCTCATCAATTGACGGACAATCCCGGCTTCCTGTTCACGGTCCTCGCCTTCCTCCTCGTCATCGGGCCGCTCGTCTTCGTCCATGAGATGGGACATTATCTGGTGGGCCGCCTGTTTGGCGTGCATGCCGAGACCTTCTCGATCGGCTTCGGCCATGAGCTGGCGCACTGGCACGACAAGCGCGGCACCCGCTGGAGGATCGGCGCGCTGCCCCTCGGCGGCTATGTGAAGTTCGCCGGTGACATGAACGCGGCGAGTCAGGCCGATCCCGCCTGGCTGACGATGAGCCCGAGGGAGCGCGAGCGCTGCTTCCCTGCCAAGCCGGTCTGGCAGCGGGCGCTCATCGTGCTCGCCGGCCCGCTTGTGAACCTCATCTTCGCCGCCCTCATCCTCGCCGGCTTCGCTTTTGCCTATGGCGAGAACGTAACGCCGGCCAAGGTCACCGCCGTCGAGACCGGCTCGGCCGCGGATAAGGCGGGCCTGAAGCCGGGCGACCGCATTCTCGCCATTGATGACGTAAAAATCGATCTGTTTCAGGACCTCAAGCAGGAGGTCGTGACGCGCCTGCCCGGCGAGCGGGTCGACATGACGGTCGAGCGTAACGGCACCCATCTGGTGCTGCCTGTCGTCATCGGCGCCTATGTGGAGCGGGATCGCTTCGGCAACGAATATCGCTATGGTTCGCTCGGGGTGCGCAGTCTCGAGTTCGTGCAGCGGCCCGTTAGCCTGCTGGAGGCGCCGCTGGTCGGGTTTCGCCGCACTTTCGAGCTTACGGGCATGATGGCCGATGGTCTCGTCGACATCGTCACGGGGCGCCGCGCGCTCACCGAGCTGGGCGGGCCGCTGAAGATCGCGCAGATCTCCGGGGAGCAGGCGGCGCTCGGTCCGGAGGCGCTGATTTCCCTGATCGCGCTCGTCTCGATTAACTTGGGGTTCATCAACCTGTTGCCAATTCCCATGCTCGACGGGGGTCATTTATTCTTCTACGGGATTGAAGCCATTCAGCGCAGGCCGGTCAGTCCTCGTTTCCAGGAGATGGCGTTTCGTTCGGGTCTGGCGCTGCTGCTGGGGTTGATGATTTTCGTCACGTTGAACGATCTGGCGTCGTTCGGGCTCTGGCGGGGCCTCTCCGGCTTGATTGGCTGACACGGTTGGGGCAGGTAGCAGCGCGCACGCCTGCGGGCAGGCGCTTTTTCAGGTACAGGGCAGGCGAGGAAGCTGGGTTTGAGCGATACTAGACGGATTTCGGCACAGGGCCGCCTCGCGCCTCTGCTTCTGTGCGGAACGATCCTTGCCGGCCTGTGCCCCGTGTCCGCCAGCGCGCAGGATGCGCCCGCCAGCCCGCCGCGGCTGCCCGCGCCATCCATCCCCGCGCTGACGGGGCAGGCGCAGACCATCAAGTCGATCACGGTGGAGGGCGCCCAGCGTCTGGAGCCGGACACGGTGCTGTCCTACACCAAGCTGCGCGTGGGCAACAGCTACACCCGCGAGACGCTCGACGAGGCGTTGCGCGAGCTTTACGAGAGCGAGCTGTTCTCGGATGTGCAGATCCGCGACAATCAGGGCGCGCTGACCATCCAGGTCACCGAGAATCCGGTCATCAACCGCATCGTGCTGGAGGGTAACAAGCGCCTGAAGGACGACAAGATCCTGCCCGAGATCAAGATGGCGCCGCGGCAGATCTACACGCGCTCGAAGGTGCGCGCGGATGTCGCCCGCATCATCGAGCTTTATCGCCGGCAGGGCCGCTTCGCCGCCGTGGTCGATCCCAAGCTGGTCAAGCTCGATCAGAACCGCGTCGACATCGTCTATGAAATCTCGGAAGGGCCCAAGTCCAAGGTCCGCCAGATCAACATCATCGGCAATAATGTGTTCGGCAATGGGCGCCTGCGCAGCGAGATGGCGACCAAGCAGGCGCGCTGGTTCCGCCTCTTCTCCTCGGGCACGACCTACGATCCCGATCGTCTGGCCTATGACCAGCAGAAGCTGCGTCAGTTCTACCTGACCCAGGGCTATGCGGACTTCCGCGTCGTTTCGGCGGTCGCGGAGCTTACCTCGAACAAGCAGGACTTCATCATCACTTATGTGGTGGAGGAGGGCGATCGCTACAAATTTGGCGACGTCACCGTGAAGAGCGACATTCGCGACCTCAGCTCCGACGGGCTCACCCGTTCGCTGCGCATGAAGAAGGGCGACTGGTACAATGCCAAGGCCGTGGAGGACACGGTCGAGCAATTGAACCAGACCGCCGGCCTGTTCGGCTATGCCTTTGCCGACGTCCAGCCCGATTTCGATCGGAACAAGGACGCGCAGACGATGTCGATCACCTTCCGCATCGCTAACGCGCCGCGTGTCTATGTCGAGCGGATCGACGTGAACGGCAACACGATCACGCAGGACAAGGTCGTCCGCCGCGAGTTCCGTCTGCACGAGGGCGACGCCTTCAATACCTTCCAGGTGCGGCGCTCGCAGGATCGCATCAACTCGCTCGGCTTCTTCCAGGAGAAGCTGGAGGTTGAGCAGAAGCCCGGTTCCGCGCCGGACCGCATCGTGCTGGAAACCAACGTCGAAGAGAAGGCGACCGGTGAGCTTCAGCTTTCCGCCGGCTTCTCGTCGCTGGAGCGCTTCATCCTCTCGGCCTCGGTCACCCAGCGCAATTTCCGCGGCATGGGCCAGGAGCTGCGCACCTCCGTCAATTATTCGAGCTATTCCAAATCCGTGAATGTCGGCTTCACCGAGCCTTACTTCCTGGACAAGAACATCGCCGTCGGCGCCGACATCTTCCGGCAGGACGTCAACAGCTTCAACTATATCTCGGGCAACGAGCGCAACACGATCTACAGCCAGATCCGCACCGGCTTCCAGATCCGCGCCGGCATCCCGGTTACCGAATATCTCTCGCTGGCGCTGCGTTATGGCCTCACCTTCGACAAGGTGTCGGTGGACGCGAGCCAATATTACAGCGATCGCTTCCAGCCGGGCACCTTCCAGTGCGATCCGGTGCTGGCCGGCCAGTATCTGTGCGACGCGATCGGCCGCCGCACCACCTCCACCATCGGCTATTCGCTGATCTTCGATTCGCGCGATAACCGCATCCGCCCGACGCGCGGGCACAGCCTGACGTTCAGCCAGGATTTCGCGGGCGTCGGCGGCAGCGTCAAATATCTGCGCAATCGCCTCTCGGCCGACAAGTACTGGCCCCTCGGCAGCGGCTTCATCTTCTCGCTGCGCGGTGAGACGGGCTACATCAAGTCGTTCGAAAGCGGCGCCAGCGCGAGCAGCGATCCGGTGCGCCTCGTCGACCGTTTCTTCCTGGGCGAGCCGCAGATGCGCGGTTTCGACATTCGCGGCGTTGGCCCCCGCATCATCCGCAAATCTTACAATGCGGACGGGACGTTCAACGAGGATCGCAACACTTGGTCCGACGACTCGCTGGGTGGCCGCGCTTATTATCTCGGCCATGCCGAGATCGAGATTCCGCTCGGCTCGGGCGCGCGCGACATGGGCCTGCGTCCGTCGATCTTCGCCGATGTGGGCGCGGTGTTCGGCGTCCGCCGCCCGACCTATGCCAATGGCGGTCTCATTGATCTGCCGACCGGCTTCACCTTCCCGATCTTCGACGCCAGTGGCCTGCGCCAGTGCTGGGATGGCGCGACCTCGGACAGCCTCAACTCCATCCCCAATGGCGCATCCTGCCCGACCGGCCAGGTGCTGTTCGGCAACAGTATCCCGGGCTTCAAGGAGTTCTTCTACGGCGATACGCCCAAGCCGCGCGTCTCGGTGGGCTTCGGCGTGAACTGGAATTCGCCGTTCGGCCCATTCCGCATCGACATCGCCAAGGCGCTGGTCAGCGTCAAGGGCGACGACACCAAGCTTGTAACCTTCAACATAGGGACTCAATTCTGATGCGTAACTCCGTTCTTTCCGCCGTCGCGCTGGCGACGGTGTCGGCTGCGGCCCTCGGGGTCGCGGCGCCCGCCGCTGCGCAGGTCAAGCAGGCCATCGCCGTGATCAACGTCGAGCAGGCCGTCGGCCAGTCCGCTGCCGCGCAGACGGCGACCCAGCAGATGCAGGTGACCTACAAGGCGCAGATTGATCAGCTCAATGCCCGCCAGACGGCGCTGCAGACCGAGATCAAGCAAAAGCAGGACGCGCTGCAGGCAGCGGCCGCCGCCGCCGGCCAGAACCCGCCCGCGGCGAAGCAGCAGGAACTCCAGGCGCAATATGCCGCGCTGCAGCGCCGTGCGCAGGAAGCGCAGGCCGAGCTGCAGAAGATCGGCGAGCCCGTCCAACTCGCGCGCGAATATGTCCTGGAGCAGATCGGCGCCAAGCTCAGCGAAGCGATGCGCAACGTGATGACCAAGAACAAGATCGACCTGCTGCTCAAGGATGGCGCTGCCGAGGCCTTCGCGCCGGGCGCGGACGTGACCAACCTGCTCGTGCAGGAGCTGAATGGTCTCGTGCCGTCGGTCGGCATCGTGCCCCCGCAGGGCTGGCGTCCGGGTGGGCAGGGCCAGCAGGCGCCTGCCGCCGGTGCCGCTCCGGCCCCCGCCGCGACGACCCCGGCTCCCGCCACGCGCCCGCGCACCGAGGGGCGTTAAGAACCCATGACGGCTGAGCCGGAGACGCTGGGCGGACTCGATATCCGCCGGATCATGGCGGCGCTGCCGCATCGCTATCCGTTCCTGCTCGTTGATCGCGTGGTCTCGATGGTCCCCAAGACCTCGATCCACGCGGTCAAGGCGGTCTCGATGAACGAGCCCTTCTTCCAGGGCCACTTCCCGGGCCGCCCGATCATGCCCGGCGTGCTCATCGTCGAGGCGCTGGCACAGGCCGCCGGCATCCTCGCGGTGGAGTCGATGGGCCTCGCCGGCAGCGGCAAGCTCGTCTATTTCATGGGCATTGAGGGCGCGAAGTTCCGCGCTCCGGTCGAGCCGGGC
>JAFKLU010000001.1:1294-2285 GCA_017304105.1 Sphingomonadales bacterium | reverse complement strand
ACGAGCAGCGCTATTCGCCGCTCGAACAGATCAACGCCGGCAACATCAAGGATTTGCGCCTCGCCTGGGCGCTCGAACCCGATCCGACGCGCGGGCAGGAAGCGACGCCGATCGTGGTCGATGGCGTGCTCTATACCTCCACCGCCTGGTCCAAGGTCGTCGCGGTCGATGCCGCGACCGGCAAGCAGCTCTGGATGTTCGATCCGCAGAACGAGGGCAGCAAGGCGGCCCATGCCTGCTGCGACGTGGTCAATCGCGGCGTTGCGGTCTGGAAGGGCCGGGTCTTCGTCGGCACCATCGACGGGCGCCTGATCGCCATCGACGCCAAGACAGGCAAGAAGGTCTGGGAGACCGTCACCGTCGACCAGAAGAAGCCCTACACGATCACCGGCGCGCCGCGTGTGGTGCGTGACAAGGTGCTGATCGGCAACAGCGGCGCGGAACTGGGCGTGCGCGGCTACATCTCGGCCTATGACACCAACACCGGCAAGCTCGTGTGGCGCTTCTACACCGTGCCGGGCAATCCCAAGGACGGGCCGGATGGCGCCGCCTCCGACGAGATACTGGAGAAGCTGGCGCGCCCCACCTGGTATGGCGACAATTACTGGAAGCTCGGCGGCGGCGGCACCGTCTGGGATTCGATCGTTTACGACAAGGAGCTGAACCAGCTGCTGATCGGCGTCGGCAACGGCTCCCCCTGGAACCACAAGTGGCGCTCGGCGGGGAAGGGCGACAATCTGTTCCTCTCCTCGATCCTGGCGCTGGACCCGGACACTGGTAAATATAAGTGGCACTATCAGATCAATCCCGGCGAGACCTGGGACTATACCGCCACGCAGCAGATCATGCTCGCCGACCTCAAGATCGACGGGAAGGTCCGCAAGGTCGCGATGCAGGCGCCGAAGAACGGCTTCTTCTATGTGATCGACCGGACCAACGGGAAGTTCATCTCGGCCGAGCCTTTTGCCTATCAGAACTGTGCCGAGGGCAT
>JAFKLU010000001.1:0-1258 GCA_017304105.1 Sphingomonadales bacterium | reverse complement strand
GAGGGCATCGACTACAAGACCGGACGGCCGATCGAGAAGCCCAATGTGCGCTATGAGAGCGGCCCGGCGCTCATCATCCCATCGGGCATCGGCGCCCATGCCTGGATGCCGATGAGCTATTCGCCCAAGACGGGCCTCGTCTACATTCCGGCGATGGAGCATCCGCTGGTCTATGGCGATGCCAAGCCCTTCGAGATCCATGAAGGGCGCTGGAACACGGCGGTTTCCTTCCTCGATCCACCGGCCCTGCCGGGTCTGCCGGACACGGTGGAGGGCCGCCGCAAGGCGCTGGAAGGCATGGTGAAGGGCAAGCTCGTCGCCTATGATCCGATCGCGCAGAAGCCCAGATGGGAGATTGCGCGCGACTGGCCGTGGAGCGGCGGCACGCTGGCGACGGGCGGCAATCTCGTCTTCCAGGGCACGGCGCACGGCGCGTTCGAGGCCTATAGCGCCGACAATGGCAAGATGCTCTGGTCGTTCAAGACGAACCGGGGCACGATGGCCGGGCCGATCACCTACCGCGTCAATGGCGAGCAATATATTGCGGTGATGGCGGGCTATGGCGGCTCCATGGGCATGGCGAGCGGCACGCCGTTCATGAAGGAGAAGATGCCCAATGGCATGATCTTCGCCTTCAAGATCGGCGGCAAGGCGACGCCGCCGGCCTACACGCCGATCCCGCTCGACAAGCCGACGCCGAGCAACGAGAGCTTCACCCCGGCGCAGATCGCCACGGGGCAGAAATATTTCTTCCAATATTGCCAGATCTGCCACGGCGGCCCGGTCAATCCGGACCTGCGCCGCTCCGCGCTGCTGCAGGACAAGGAGGCGTTCAAGGCCGTCGTGATCGACGGGGCGCTGGCACCGAACGGCATGGCGAGCTTCGCTGCCTATATGAAGCCGGAAGAGGCCGAGGGCGTGCGCGCCTATCTCAACCAGCGCGCCAAGGAACTGCTCAAGGAAGAGGCCGGCAAATAATGTCCCCTGATGCGGGGAAGCGCTTGGAGAGAAGCGCTTCCCCGCATTCTTTTACCCCGCTGTCGGCCTTCATCGTCATTTCCGCGACTGCGGGAATCCTGTCTCCACGCTTGTCTGCAACTCCGACGTCGCAACTGGATTCCCGCGTTCGCGGGAATGACGGGGTGCTATGATCCGCGCCACGTCGTCCGGGCGCTTGAGGACGAGCGCCCGCGGTCCAGTCCAGGGCGTCGCTGCCCAATCCTTCCCCTTCTGCAAGGGGCCGCGAGCCTCGGCGTGT
>JAFKLU010000387.1 GCA_017304105.1 Sphingomonadales bacterium | reverse complement strand
CGCTCAGTGGCGCGATGTGGAAGATGCGCTCGGCATTGCCGTGGTAGAGCGCGTGGCGCTCCTCCTCGGTGACGGGCGCGGCATCCATGAACTCGACCGCCGGCTTCTGCGGCTGATAGGGATAGTCGATCGCCCAGAGCACATTGTCGATGCCCAGCTTGTCGATCGCATAGCGCAGCGCCAGCGGATCCTCGACGCCGCTGGTCGTGATGACGAAGTTCTGCTTGAAATATTCCGCGATGCTGAGCTTCGTCTTTGGCGCGCGGCCGATCTGCTGGGCGCGGCTGTTCATGAAGTTGATGCGCCAGAGCCAGAAGGGGATCGCCTCGCCCATATGGCCGATGCAGATCTTGAGCTTGGGGAAGGCATCGAAAACGCCGCCCGCCATCATGCGCACGACATGGGTGCCGACCTCCACGCCATAGCCCCACATGGCGCTGTCCATGCCATAATCCTGCAGCGGGCCCTTGAGCGTGTCGGATGCCGCGCGCGGGTGGATGTAGATGCAGGCATTGAGCGCTTCAGCGGCTTCCAGCACGGGCCAATATTTGGGATCGTCCAGATATTCGCCATTGGTGTGGCTGTTGAGGATGAAGCCGTGGAGTTTCAGCTCGTTGGTGGCGCGCTCCATCTCCTTGGCGGCGCGCTTGGGGCTGTGTGGCGCGAAGCTGGCGAGGCCGGCGAAGCGGGTCGGGTGCTTGGCGCAGATCTCCGCCAGCCGATCATTGGCGAGCGCGGCCAGATCCGTCGCGGTGTCCGCGTCGAACATCTGCACGCCCGGTGCCGTGAGCGAGAGAAGATGCATGTCGACGCCGAGCTCGTCCATCTCCGCAAGGCGCTTGCCCTCCACGTCGAGCAGGCCATCCAGGAAGTTCATCGCCGAATAGCCGGTCGCATCGGCCGGCGGATCGTAAATGCCGGCCACCAGCAGCTTGTCCAGGCTCTGCGAAGGGCCGCGCGAGACCTGCCGCAGGCCCTCGGCGACTTCCGGGATGGACCAGGCTTCCTCCGTCGCGATCTTGCGCATCTTGCGCATCTTGGGCATCTTCACTCTCCGTAGCTTGAGGGGGGGCGTGCGGTCCGCCGCGCCAGCCAGAGCGCCAGCAGGCAGGCAATGGCGAGCGGCAGGACCGGTATCAGGAAGAACAGGCGCGGATGGCCTAGGCCGAGGATGAGCGCGAGCGAGCCCACCAGCGGCCCGGCAATGGAACCGATGCGGCCCATGCCGAGGGCCCAGCCAAGGCCGGAGGCGCGCATACCGGCCGGATAGGTGGCGCCGCACGATCCATTGAGCCCGTTCTGGGTGCCGGTGCTGAAGAAGCCGACAAGGATGAGCAATGTGCTGAGGCCGACAATGCCCCAGTCCCGCGTGGCGATCACCGCCAGGGCGGCCGCAGCCATCCCCGCGAAGATCGCGACGACCGGCCAGCTCCGCCGCGAGAGCATCAGGCTGGCGAAGATGCCCCCGGCCACGCCGCCGGCGTGGGACGCGGTGGCGATCCAGGAGGCGGTGGCGGTGGAATAGCCCTGATCCTTGATGAGGAGGGGGATCCAGCCGCTGAGCAGATAGACCACCATCAGCACGAGCGCGAAGATGATCCAGATCGCGATGGTCTGCGCGCGCTGGGCGGGCGCAAGGATGGCGCGCACGCCCGAGGCTTCCTCCTTCGCCAGATTGAGCGCGGGGCTTTCCGGCAGGCCGATCCAGAGCAGCAGGGCGATGACGATGGGCAGGATGCCCCCCGCGAGGAAGAGGGCCGGCCAGCCATGGGTGGGAAGGAACTGCGCGGCGACCGCGCCCGCCACCACGCCGCCGAACGTGATGCCGATGCCGACGAGGCCGGTGGCGCGGGCGAGATGCTTTTGCGGCGCCAGTTCGCCGGCCAGCGCGAGCGCATTGGGGAGCACGGCGCCAAGGCCAATGCCGATCAGGAAGCGCAGGCCGACCAGCTGGCTGATGCTGGTGGCGAAGGCGGCGAGCAGCGAGAGCAGGCCATAGACGATGCAGCAGCTGATGAGGATCTTGCGCCGGCCCAGCCGATCACCCAGCGGCCCGATGAATACCGCGCCGATCAGCACGCCGACCAGGCTCGCGCTCAGTAGCGGACCGATCTCGGCCCGGCTGATGCGGAAGGCCTCGACGATGGAAGGCGCGGCGAAATTGGCGGCTTGCAGGTCGAAACCCTCGACCACGAGGGATAGCAGAATGAGCAGAAAGCCGCCCCATCCGCGCGCCGGGCTATCGGTGCGTTCGCTCAAGCTGATCCTCTCCACTGTCGTCGGCGGGTCGCAATAGGGCGTTTCCGGTGGAACGTTGCAAGCGGAAAGTGACGGCGTCGGTGTGGGATCGCATTATGTCGGACGATATCGCGCCGTCCGCGCTATTCCTCTCCTGCGCGCTTGGTGCGCACCCATTCGGTTTCGCGCTTTTTGACCAGCCGCAGATAGACCGGGATCTTCCAGAGGATATAGACGGGGATGCGCGCCAGCGTGGCGGCGCTCACCATCTCACGCCCGTCGCGCAGCCATGCGAGCACGAGCAGAAGGGCGACAAGGGCGAGCAGGCCAAGCAGCAGCAGGGCGGGCGCCGCGCTGGCGCCGAGCAACGCGAGCAGAGCCGTGGCGACGAGCACGGCAAGGCTGAGCGCCATCAGCAGCGCCAACGGCGGCACCATCAGGCTGAGGCCGAACCAGGCGAGCGACAGGCGCCCGCGCGCGAGGCTACCCAGCGCAAGCGGCAGGCCGTGCCGGAGCGCCGTCTGGATGTAACCATGCTCCCAGCGGGTGCGCTGGGTGAGCGTATCCTGCTGGCTGGCGGCGGCGCTCCAGGTGCGGGCCTGGCCGAGATAGAGGGGGGCCTGCCCCTTGCGGGCATAATCGATGCCGAGGACGAGGTCCTCGACCAGATGGCTGGTGGCGAGCGGCGCCTGCGCGATCAACCCCCACGGGAAAGCCATGCCGGTGCCGCCCAATATGGCCGGCGCTCCAATCGCGGTGGCGCCGCGCTGGCGGATGAGGTTCTTGATGAGAAAGGCGAAATTGGAAATCTGCGTCATCGGCCGATCCTCGGCGCGTGACCGCAGCAGATAGCAGCTCTGCACCGGGCGGCCGGACGCGGCTGCCGCCTCGATCAGCAGGCGCAGGTCGCCGGGAGATATCTCGCAGTCCGCGTCGAGCACCACGACGCAGTCCGGCGGATCGGCCCGCAGCGCTTCCCGACCGAAGGCGAGGGCATGTCCCTTGCCGCGCTGGCTGCTGTCGTGCCGCTCGATGACGAGCGCCTCAGGCAGCGCTGCGCGCGCGATGCGAGCGGTTTCGTCCGAGCAGTTGTCGGCGATGACGACGAGGCGGATATGTTCGTCCAGCGCGGGCCGCAGCCGCGCCAGCGTCTGGGCGATGCCGCCCGCCTCATTGTGCGCGGGCATCAGGATCGCGGCCCTTGGGTGGGAGCCGGCAGCCGCGGGCGCTCGCCGATCGGACGTGAGCACGCCGAGCAGCAGCTCGATGCCGAGCACGGCAAGCAGCACGGCCGGTATCGCCGCAAGAATCCAGGCCAGAATGTCGAGGATCACGATGGTTGTCTCCGCTCCAGCTCAGCGATGCGATGCCGGGCGGCGCCCGACAAGGGCAAAAAGAAAGGGCGTCTCCAATATGGAGAACGCCCTTTCCCTATCATCTGCCCCAGGTCAGTGCGCGGCCGGCGCGGATCCGTTGGCGGCGGCCGGCGGCACGGCGGCGGGATTCTGTGCTGCCGCGCCATCGGCGGGGAGGCCGGGCAGCGCATTGCCGTTGGCTTCGCCGGGCTTGGGCTCGAAGCCGGTCTGATATTCGATCTTGGCCTTGGCCTTGGCTTCCTTGAGGCGGGTTTCGCCGATCTTGTTGAGCTCCTCGTTGCGCATCGCCTGCGCGGCCATCTGGCGCGCCTGCTCGCTCGGCACGGCGATCGGCTCGGAACCGGTGATCGCGTTGATGATGATCTTGTTCCCGCTCGGCACGATGAACGGCTCGCCCGCCGGCAGGGCCTCAAGGCGCGCGAGCACCTGGGGAGCGACGGTGGCGGAATCGAAATTACCGGTGCCGCGCTGATAGGCGATGCCCATGGAGGTCAGGCGCTTCGCCACTTCCTCAAGCGAGTGCGCGCTTTCCAGATCGCGCAGGCGCCGCGGATCGGACGGCATGTCGATCTGCAGCTGGTCGAGCTTGTAGCGCTTGCGCTGGTTGAAGGCGTTGGGATGCGTGGCGATGAAATTGTCGAGCGCGGCGGCGTCCGGCACCTTGATCGTGTCCATCGCCCGGCGGCCATACATGCTGACGAGCAGTTGCTCCTGCATGCGGCGCTCCTGGGTCAGATAGGCCGGGTCGCGATCCAGGCCGGCTTCCTTCGCCGCCTGCACCAGCAGCCGGCGATCGACCATGCGCTGCAGCACGCGGCTGCGCACGGCGTTCTTGTCGGCCGTCTCCGGTATGTTGAGATCGGCGATCTCCGCATTCAGCTCACTGAGCGTGATTTCCTCGCCATTGACGATGGCGACGACCTGACCTTCAGCCTTCTTCTGGCATCCGGAAAGAGCCAGCGAAAAAGATGCGAGCGCAACGAGCGAGACGCTCCTCAACATGGACATTCATGATCTCCAGACAGGCGTGAAACGGTTTGATCGGCTTAGTTCTTTGTGCGCCCGGTCCATCATCGTGGAACCGTGCTCACTTCTTCGAAGCATCTAGTGAAAGCAAGATGGCTACAATTGATTACATTTCGGGCAAGTGTGTCATATCCGCCGAGCGGGGCCGCTCGCTCAGCTATGGCCTTGATCGGTGCGGACCTCCTCTCGCCAAAACCCTTGGACGGAACCTGAACCGCCAGTTTGTTGGGCGCTTATTATCGCGCCACCCCAGCCTGAACAAGCCCGGCCGCGCTTTCCAGCGGCGGATGCCCTGAGCGAGGCAATAGAATGCGAGGATTAATTTTGCGTAAGCCAAGAAGAGGCGGTCCCTTTTCAGTTGGTTGACTGGCTGTTGACTATGAACTGCTCGTCGCCTGCGTCCGGGACTTTTGCGCTCCGGGGCGCGGGCGCTGGAGTCGCCCCGCCTCGGTTCGCCGCTTCGATGCCCCGGGCCCAGTCATGCGCCGCCTGCAGCCGCGCCGTGTTGTCCGCGCAAATCAGCGCGTCGGATCGTGCAAGAAGGAGGGAATCTCCACCGGATCCGTCAGGGCGCGCGGCAGGGTGGGCGCGGGGCAGCGGGGCAGTTCCGGCAGCAGCCGGATCGGTTGGGGCGGCGGGGAGCCGCAGGACGCGAGCGGAATAAACAGCGCGGCTATGATCGGTCTTGCGGTCCGCATCATTGGACAATCTCCGGTTGTGTTCGGCAATGCGGGCGAGTTCCGCCTGCCAGTCGGCCTGCGCCTTCGCCTGCGCGGCCTTCACTTCGGCGCGGTCGCGCTGGCGCAGCGCCTGTTCGGTCGCGAGCGCCCGGCGCGCGTCACCAAGGCGGCCGGTCTGCACCTTGAGCGCGAGGCCGAGCATCGCGAGACCAAGGAGCGCCCCGACGCCCAGATGGGGCAGGAGCCGCGTTAGCAGGCCGCTCATCACAGCCCCGTCAGGCACAGGCGCCTCTCGTCGGTACGGCGGTTGAGCAGGCCCCTGACTTCGCGCCCGCCGGCGAAGCGCCATGCCAGAAACGCATCGCAGCCGCCGCGCCAATCGCCCGTGTTGAAGCGGCGCGCCACGGTCGAGCGGGCGAAGGCGGCCGGGCCGATATTATAGGCAAGGCTGATCGAGGCGGCGAGCTGGTGCGGCCGCTCCCGCAGCACCGGCACGGCCCTGAGCACGGCTGGCGCGTAATCGTTCGCCAGCGCTCGGCTCAGCATAGCCTCGCATTCATTACGCGTGTAGCGGCGCATCGGCGCGCGCGTCTCGCCGGTGCACACGGTCCAGACGCCGACGATGTCGCGATAAGGGTCGGTCCGCGTCCCTTCCCAGCGCTCCACGGTCGGCGTGACGATGGCAATGGCCAGGGCGATGGTACCCGCGCCGCCGATCAGGCCGCCCATGCCGCCTGCCGCGGCCTGCGTCCCGCGCCCGCTCATGGCTGGCATCCCGGCGCGGCCACCGGGCGCAGGCGCCCCATCGGGCGCGCCGAGTTGCGCGCCCGCAATCTGTCGATCCGCATCGTCGTCTCCTATTTGTGCGGCCAGCCCTTGATCGCTGCGACCATGCCCGTGATCGCCGCGGCCATGCCGGCGAGCCATTTCATGAAGCGGAGCGAGGCCTTGGCCGTGGTCCAGGCCTCGACCACCAGCTTGGTTTCCTGGCCGAGCTGTTCGAGGGTGGCGGTCCGCTCGGCGAGGCGGCCGAGTTTCTCGCCCTGATCCTCAAGCACGGTGGCGAGCGCCTCGACCTTCCCGAGCAGCCGGTCGAGGTCCGCCTTCAGCTCGCTGAAGCCGTCGAGGCTGCGATGCCCGCTCATGCCGCCACCGCGTCCTTGCCGTCGCCGTCGCAATGATAGAGCGCGACGATATCGGGCTCGGTCCCGGTGAACGGGGCGCTCGGACAGCTATAGGTGCCGCCCGCGTGGCGCTCCCCGTAAAAGACCGCGACTTGATCGATCGCGCCGCCGCCTGTGATCGCGTAGGAGCCGCCATTGTTGCGAAGGCCGTAGCGAGTGCCGCTCTCCGTCAGCGTCTCTGGTGTCGGATTAAAGGCATCGCGCGTGCCCATGCCGCCCGAACTGATGTCCGTCAGGTAGAGGGCGCGGCCGCTGGGGCCGTTCTGATAGGCGACGTGATAGCGCCGTCCCGGCACCAGCACGGTCGAGCTGGACAGCCCGCTGGCGCCGCTATGGCCGACCATCTTGCCGAGCGAGGAGATGCCCAGATAGCCCGCGCCATTGCCGATGCCGCCGAACAGCACTTGCGTGCCGGAGAGTGTCGGGCAGGTGAAGAAGCTCTCGATCGTGAAAGGCGCGAAAATAGGGCAGGAGTTGACCGGCGCTATTGCCGTGCCGCCGGTCATCTGCTGGCCGAAGCTCGTGCCGCCGTCGCTTGCCGCATAGCTCGTGCCGGTTTCGGCCATGTTGAACGGGCTCACCCGCGCCGCAAAGCCGCCAGGTGGCGGATTGACCGCTCCGCCGGGCGTTGGCGCCGCAATGGCGACGGGCGTGAAATTCGCCTGGAAGATTCGGCCGGTCGTCAGGCCATCGCCATCCGTCCGGTCGTCGTAGAGATTGTCGCTCGTGGCATTAGCAGGGCCGTTGGGCCAGTAGAGGTAGAGATCGAGTTCGTGCCCCGAGCCCGGATCGTTGGCCAGCACGATGGAGAGGGTGGTCTTGTCGACCACGCTCACCGAAGCGACCGGAAAGCGATTGTCGCTCAGCGCGGTGCGGTCGACCCGGCCGCGCGGAAAGACGAAGATGCGATTGCCCGGCGTGCCGACGAGGTTGATCGTCGTCTGGCCCACATCGGACAGGCTGAGCGTGATGGTGGTGCCGCTGCGCGTCGCGGAGAGCGGCTTGGGCCCCGAACCGCCACTCGCCCCATAGCGCGCACGGGCAGCGCGATAGATGTGCCGCGCCAGGCTCAAGGCGCCGGCCTGGCTCTCATGGACGGCATCGACCTGGGCGATGTCATAAGCGTGCACATGCACGCCGCCATTGGTCGCGCACCAATCGTCCGCACCCTTGCGGATATTGTTGTAAGTGAAGGGCGTGCCCCAGCTGCTGCTCTGGACTGCCGGAATGGTCCAGATATATTTGCCATAGCCGGCAAAGCCGTTCACCGCGCTGATCTGGCCGAACAGGGTGGTCAGTGCATTGGCATAGGCCTTGGCGGGCAGGCCGGTGATGGAGTTGCTGTGCCCCTGGCCCCAGACGAACGCCTCGAAGGCGCCGCCCGCGCGGGAAATGACGTCCGACAGGGTGGTCCAGCGGCTGTTGCCGACGAAGAATTGCTGGATCGCACTACCATCGTGGCCATAGCCGATCCCGCCGCAATTGATGCCGAGCAGGGCGATCATCCGGTTCAGGAATTCGCCGATGCCGACGCTATTGGGGCCATTCGCGTTGCCAACGTCCCCCGGCGTCTGCCAGGGCATGGTGGCGACCGTCGGCATATAGGCCCAGCCCCCATTGTAGCAGGCGAGTACTGCGCTGTTGGGATCAGGAGTCACGCCGAGCGACGCATAGGTCGCGGATTGCCCGTCCTGCCGGCCGAACATGCGCGTCATGAGGCTCTGGCCGGCGAAAGCGAACAGGGCGCCCATGCCGACCTTGACGGTGCCGAGCTGCCAGTTGCCGTCCTCGCCCTTGAGGTCCACGTAGAACCAGCCAAGTCGCGCGTCGATGCCGGCGACGTCGATGAAGGTCGCGCCATTCGTGACGGTGCCGGCGCGCCATTCGGGCTGCAGGATCGTCGTGCCGTCCTCGGACCGGATGCGCGCGCCGACCGTGCCCGCGCTCGCCGCGCTGATCGGCACGCGGACCGTGCCCTGTCCTTTGCCCGTGCCGCCACCGCTGGTGGTGGCGCGCTGGTGGATGCGCCTGGCCTCATGGGCCGCGAACTGGCTGAGCGTGAAACTGGCCGTGAAGGCCGGCGAGGGTGCCTCCTGGCGGGGGCGGTGCCGCCGCGTGCTTGCGGTGCGGTAGCCGAAGCCGAAACCGGGGCCGCTCATCAGGCAAGGCCCACAATATCGGCTGCGGTGGTGCCGGTCGCACGGATGAACCGCGCGCGCACATCCAGGATCTGGCCGGAGGCGACGTTCTTGAAAACGACGTCCGCACTTCCGTCCGCCGCGCGCAGCGTGATGTTGCCGCCGGTGCCAACGAAGATGGCCTTTGGCAGCGGATCGATTGCTTTCCTCGCTGGCAGTCGCGGCCGAATCGCCGCAGACAGGTTAAGCAAGAAAAGCGGTGCGATAGGACAGGTAAATTTTACCTATTTGGTAAATTTTTGGGAGCTGGCGTCTTGTCCCGGTAGAGGCAGATGTCGCTGATGGCGCAGCGCCAGCATTCCGGCTTGCGCGCCTTGCAGACATAGCGGCCGTGCAGGATCAGCCAGTGATGCGCATCGCGGCGGAACGGCTGGGGCACGCGCTTCTCCAGGCCGTTCTCGACGATCAGGACATTCTTGCCCGGCGCAAGGCCGGTCCGGTTGGCCACCCGGAAGATGTGCGTGTCGACCGCGAAGGTCTCCTCGCCGAACGCGGTGTTCATCACCACATTGGCAGTCTTGCGGCCTACGCCCGGCAGGGTCGTCAGCACGTCCCGGTCCTGCGGCACTTCGCCGCCATGGTTCGCGACCAGCGCTTCTGAAAGGGCGATGACGTTCTTCGCCTTGGTGTTGAACAGGCCGATCGTCTTGATGTGTTCCTTGAGCTCCGCTTCGCCCAGCGTCACCATCTGCGCGGGGGTCTTCACTTGTTCGAAGAGCTTGCGGGTGGCCTTGTTCACCCCCGAGTCCGTCGCCTGCGCCGAAAGCACGACCGCGACCAGCAGCTGATAGTCGTTGCCATATTCGAGCTCGGTGCGCGGCGCGGGATTGGCTTCGGCCAGGCGCGAGAACAGCTCGAAGATCTGCGCGCGGTTGAGCTGGCGGGCGGCCATGGTCAGAGACCCAGCACGTCCGCCATGGTGTAGCGGCCGGGCGCCTTGTCCACGAGCCACTGCGCCGCCTTGACCGCGCCACGAGCGAAGACGGTCCGGCTTTCCGCGCGATGGCCAAGCTCGATGCGCTCGCTGTCTCCGGCCAGAACGACCATATGGTCGCCCGCCACCGATCCCCCGCGCAGGCTCGCAAAGCCGATGTCGCCGGCCCGTCGCGCGCCGGTGATCCCGTCGCGGCCCCGCGCCCTGTGGCTGGCGAGGTCGATCCCGCGGCCCGCCGCCGCCGCCTGGCCCAGCAGCAGCGCCGTACCGGACGGCGCATCGACTTTGTGCCGATGGTGCATCTCGACGATTTCGATGTCCCAATCGTCGCCGAGCTTGCTGGCGGCCTCGCGCACCAGCGCCGCGAGCAGATTGACGCCGAGCGACGTGTTGCCGGTCTGCAGCACCGCGATCGTCGCGGCCGCCTCGTCGATCGCCGCCTGATGCTCCGCTTCCAGACCGGTCGTGCCGATCAGCAGCGGCTTGCCCGCCGCGATGCAGGCCTCCAGATTGGCGGCGAGAGCATGCGGCATGGAAAAGTCGATCAACACGTCCGCGCTCGCCGCCAGTGCGCGAGGATCGTCCGTGATCGCTGCCTCCTGCGCGCCGATCGTGCCCACGGCGCGCGCGCCAGTGCCGCCCGCCACGGCGATGCCGCTCTCATCCGCTATCTGTGCGATCGCGCGGCCCATGCGGCCGTTCGCTCCAAAAATGCCGATTGCCGTCATCGCGCTTGCACCCCCGCCGTGAAATCTGTCTGATCGCGCCGATGCCAGACTCACGCGCCATTGTCATCCTCACCGGTGCCGGCATTTCCGCCGAGAGTGGCCTGGAGACGTTCCGCTCGGCCGATGGCCTTTGGGCACAACACAGGATTGAGGATGTCTGCACGCCCGAGGCGCTGGCGCGCGATCCGGCCCTCGTCCATCGCTTCTATGATCTTCGCCGCGCCGCGTTGAATAATGTCGCCCCCAATCCAGCGCACGAGGCGCTGGCTCGGCTGGAGCGCGAGCATCGGGGCAGCGTGCTCATCGTTACCCAGAATGTGGACGACCTTCATGAGCGCGCCGGCTCGCGCAACATTCTCCACATGCACGGCGCCCTGAACAGCGCGCTCTGTGCCGCTTGCGGCGACCGTGGTCCGTGGCAGGGCAGCCTGCCGCCCGGTTCGGTCTGTTCCATCTGCGAAGCTCCGTCGCTGCGCCCCGACATCGTGTTCTTCGGCGAAATTCCCTACGAGATGGAGCGCATAGAAGAAGCGCTTGCCGGCGCGGACCTGTTCGTCTCCATCGGCACCTCGGGCGCGGTCTATCCGGCCGCTGGCTTCGTGCGCATGGCGGGCGCGCTCGGCGTCGAGACGCTGGAGCTCAACCTTGAGCCCTCCTCGGGCAGCGGCTGGTTCGATGAATGCCGTCACGGCCCCGCGAGCCGGCTCGTTCCTGTATGGGTGGACGAGCTGCTCGCCGCCTCCTGAGGGAGCAAGCCTTGCGTCCGCCCCGCCGGGCTGCCACATCCAAGCCATGAACGCCCCGACCGAAAACCCGCCGATGCGCGCGGCGATGATCCCCGTGACGCCGCTGGAGCAGAACTGCACCCTCCTCTGGTGCACAAAGACGATGCGCGGTGCGCTGGTTGATCCGGGCGGGGATTTGCCGCGCCTCAAAAAGGCCGTCGCGCAGCATGGCGTGACGCTGGAGAAGCTGCTGGTGACGCATGGCCATATCGATCATTGCGGCCAGGCCGGCGTGCTGGCGAAGGAAATGGGCCTGCCGATCGAGGGACCGCATGAGGACGATCGTTTCTGGATCGCCCGGCTCGATGACGACGGCAAGCGCTGGGGCCTGCCGGGCACGCCGTTCGAGCCCGATCGCTGGCTGGTCGATGGCGACACGGTCACGGTCGGCGAACTCACGCTCAATGTCATCCATTGTCCCGGCCACACGCCGGGCCATGTGATCTTCCATCATCCCGACTCCAAATTGGCCATCGTCGGCGATGTCCTGTTCCAGGGCTCCATCGGCCGGACGGACTTCCCGCTCGGCAATCACGAGGATCTGATCGCCTCCATCACCCGCAAGCTCTGGCCTCTCGGCGGCGATACCATCTTCGTGCCCGGTCATGGACAGCCGAGCAGCTTCGCGCATGAGCGCGCGAGCAATCCGTTCGTGGGGGACGCGGTGACGGGGCTGCAAGTCTGATTTCGGCGCGGGAACGAAATCCCTTGGTGCCCAATGAATCGGTTGCGCATGTGACAAAAAACGCTATAGGCGCACGTTCTTCGTGACTGTCCGGTCATCTGGCTCCGGCGCCCTCGTGGCCGCCGACCAGCCGATATGACGACCGGGCAAGCGAACCCGTTTGATAATCAGATTTTGGAACAGGTGCCTCATGGCTGTCCCTAAGAGAAAAACTTCGCCGTCCAAGCGCGGCATGCGTCGCAGCCATGACAAGCTGGCTGTCGAGGCCTATCAGGAATGCCCGAACTGTGGCGAACTGAAGCGTCCGCACAATCTGTGCGGCGCCTGCGGACATTATAACGGCCGCGAAGTCGTCGCTGTCGGCGCCTGAAACCCAGCCGGGAAACGAATGAGGTGACCACGCCGCGGATCGCGATCGATGCGATGGGCGGTGATGAGGGCGTTCGCGTCACAGTCGCGGGCGTCGCTCTGGCGCGTCGTCGTCACGAGGGGCTGCGCTTCCTCCTGTTCGGTGACGAGGCCCAGATTCGCGCCGCGCTCAAAAATCATCCCAACCTGTCGAAGGCGGCGGAGATCGTTCATACCGATCAGGTCGTCGCCTCGACAGACAAGCCGAGTCAGGCCATTCGCCAGTCGCGGGGCAGCTCAATGGGGCTCGCCATCCAGGCGGTGAAGAGCGGAGATGCGCGAGCAGCCGTCTCGGCCGGCAATACCGGCGCGCTCATGGCCATGGCCAAGCTCGCCTTGCGCACTTTGCCCGGCATTGATCGTCCAGCGCTTGCCGCCTTCCTGCCGACGCTTGGCGAGACCGATGTCGTCATGCTCGACCTCGGCGCGAACACCGAGTGCGATGCGCGCAATCTGGTCCAGTTCGCGATCATGGGTGCGGCCTATGCGCGGATCGTGCTGGAGGTTGAGCAGCCGCGGGTGCGCCTGCTCAACATCGGCACGGAGGATTTGAAGGGCACGGACGAGATCCGCGAGGCGGCGAGCATATTGCGCCGCTCGGCCGGCCTGCCGCTGCGCTTCGACGGCTTCATCGAGGGCGACAAGATCGGCTCTGGTGACGCGGACGTGATCGTCTCGGAGGGTTTTGCGGGCAACATCGCGCTCAAGACCGCCGAGGGCACCGCCCGCTTCGTCACGGACGTGCTGCGCCGCGCCTTCACCAGCTCGCTGCGCTCGAAGGCCGGTTTTCTGCTCTCCAAGCCGGCCCTGCACCTGCTCAAGGTGCATCTCGACCCGAATAATCATAATGGTGCCGTATTTCTCGGCTTGAACGGCATCGTCGTGAAGAGTCACGGCGGCGCCGACGAGAAGGGCATTGCCAACGCCGTCCATGTCGCCGCCCGGCTCGTGGAAGAAGATCTGAGTGCGCGGATCGCGGAAGCGATCGGCCACGCCGGCCCCGTCGTCAGCGAGGAACTGATCGCCAAATGACCTTGCGGTCCGTAATATTGGGAACCGGCTCGGCCCTGCCGCGCCGCCGTGTCGACAACGCCGAACTCGCCACCATGGTGGACACGAGCGACGAATGGATTGTCGAGCGCACCGGTATCCGTACGCGCTATGTCGCAGGCGAGGGCGAGTCGACGACGACGCTTGCCGCCGAGGCCTCGCGCCACGCGCTGGAAATGGCGGGCCTGCAGGCTGCCGATATCGATCTCATCATCCTCGCGACCGCGACGCCGGACCAGACCTTCCCGGCCAGCGCCACGACTGTTCAGGCGGCGCTCGGCATCAATGACTGCATCGCGTTCGACGTGGCGGCGGTGTGCTCGGGCTTCCTTTATGCGATGACCGTCGCGGACAATATGCTGCGCGGTGGCGCCGGGAAGACGGCGCTCGTCATCGGCGCTGAAACGTTCAGCCGCATCCTCGACTGGGAGGACCGCACGACCTGCGTCCTGTTCGGCGATGGTGCCGGCGCGGCCGTGCTGCGCGCGGAAGAGACCCCGGCCGAGGGTGGCCGCGGAATTCTCGCCAGCAAGCTCCATGCGGACGGCCGCCACAATGGCCTGCTCCATGTCGATGGCGGACCGTCGAGCACCGGCACCGTCGGCAAGGTGCGCATGAAGGGCCAGGACGTCTTCCGCCACGCGGTCGTGAACCTCGCGCAGGTCATGAAGGAAGTCCTCGACGTCGCGGGCCTCTCGACGAGCGACATCGACTGGGTCGTGCCCCATCAGGCCAATGCGCGCATTCTCGACGCTACGGCACGCAAGCTGGGGCTCGATCCTGCCCAGGTGGTGGTGACGGTGGATCGCCACGCGAATACCTCTGCCGCCTCGGTTCCGCTCGCCCTCGATACGGCGGTGCGCGACGGGCGGATCAAGCAGGGCGATCTGGTCGTGCTGGAGGCGATGGGCGGTGGCTTCACCTGGGGCGCCTGCGTTCTTCGATATTGAGAGGCGGGCGGGCACTCGGTCCGCTGC
>JAFKLU010000386.1:13753-17344 GCA_017304105.1 Sphingomonadales bacterium | reverse complement strand
ATATGACCTCACGTCAATCCGCGAGATGATGCACGCGCTGGCGGCCGGCGCGCGCTAGACGCGCCTTCCTTCATACGGGATTGAGGCGCGCGCGCTGGAGATCAAAGCGCCACCGCCAGGGCGGGCCATAGCAGCATGACGATGCCGACCATGCTCACACCGAACGCCATGGTCCGCACGACCGGCGTCCCCAGCGCGTAGAGCGGCAGATAGACGATGCGGGCGCCGAGCCAGAGCATCGCGCCGACCGCCGTCCACTGGCTGGTGATGCCTGCCGTCACGTCGATGAGGATCGCGGCGGCGACAATGGGGAAAGTCTCGAAATAATTGGCCTGCGCGCGCGCCAGCCGGCCGACGAGTGGCTGGGGTGGCGGCAGCGTCTCGTCGCGCGCGCCCATGTTCCACTTGGCGCCATATTGGCGGGTCTTCACGCGCACCGCCGCGAAGATGTGGCCCAGAGCCAGCACGCAACCCCAGGTCAGAATCTTGAGCTCGATGGGCATCGTCAGCCTCCGGTCGCTTGGCCGCACCGCTATGCGTCCGCATCGTCAGAGGTGAAAGCGAAAAGGCGGCTCCACGCACCCTCGGCCCAATAAAAAGGGGCCGATGCGCGAGGCACCGGCCCGAGGTGTGTTCGCAGGAGGAACATCGGGTGACGGGGCGGCCATGCTGCACGGCCGCCCCGCCGAAACTTGGATCAGTTGTAGGCGCGCTCGCCATGCTCGCCGAGGTCGAGGCCTTCCTGCTCGACTTCGGTGCTGACGCGCAGGCCGGTGAGGGCCTTGGCGACGTAGATGGCGATGACCGTGCCGATGGTGGAGATCACGATCGTCGCGCCGACAGCGGAAGCCTGCGTCACGAGCTGCGAGCCGATCGAATAGTCGTCGCCGCCGGGGCCGCCGAGCGACGGGGCATAGACGATGCCCGTGCCGATGGCGCCGATGATGCCGCCCACGCCGTGGATGCCGAAGGCGTCGAGCGAGTCGTCATAGCCGAGCGCCGGCTTGACCTTCGAAACGAAGATGAAGCAGACGATCGAGGCGACCGCGCCCAGGATGATGGCGCCAAACGGGCCGCTGTTGCCGGCAGCCGGCGTAACGGCGACCAGACCGGCGATGATGCCCGAGCAGTAGCCCAGCGCCGAACCCTTGTGGCCCGAGAACTTCTCGGCAAGCATCCAGAACAGGCCCGCCGAGGCGGTGGCGACGAAGGTGTTGATCATGGCGAGCGCGGCCGAACCATTGGCCTCCAGCGCGGAGCCCGCATTGAAGCCGAACCAGCCGACCCACAGCATGCCGGTGCCGACGAAGGTCAGCGTCAGGCTGTGCGGGGGCATCGGTTCACTGGGATAACCCTTGCGCTTGCCGAGGATGAGCGCGGCCACCAGCGCGGAGACGCCCGCATTGATGTGGACCACGGTGCCGCCGGCGAAATCGAGAGCGCCCATCACGAAGAAGACGCCGCGCGCTTCCCAGACCATGTGGGCAACCGGGAAATAGACGATGGTGAGCCACACGATGGCGAAGACCATGATCGCGGAGAACTTCATGCGCTCCACCACGCCGCCCAGCACCAGCGCCACGGTGATCGCGGCGAAGGTCATCTGGAAGGAGATGAAGACATATTCCGAGATGACTTCGGAGGTGAAGGTCGCGGCGGTCGAGTCTGGCGTAACGCCCGCGAGGAAGAATTTACCCCAGCTGATGACCGAGTTGCCCTCGGGTCCGAAAGCGAGGCCATAGCCGTACATGACCCAGATGAGCATCGCGAGCGCGGCCACGCCGCCGATCTGCGTCATGGTGGCGATCATGTTCTTCGAGCGGGTGAGGCCGCCGTAGAACAGGGCGCGGCCGGGAAGGCTCATCAGGAGGACGCGGATGGTGCACGTCATCATCCAGGCATTGTTGCCCGGATTGGGCACAGCCGGAGCAGCTTCAGCAGCCGCTTCCTGCGCCCAGGCAGGCAAGGCGGCGAACAGCGAGAGGCCGGTGGCCACCGCCGCGCCGCAGAGTTTCTTTGCGAAGGTCATTGAATCCCCCTTTCTTACAGCGCGGTCTCGCCGGTCTCGCCGGTGCGGATCCGCACGGCCTGACCGACGTCGAGAACGAAAATCTTGCCATCGCCGATCGCGCCGCTGTTCGCGGCCTGCTGGATGCCTTCGACGACACGCGGGGCGAGGGCATCGTCACAGACGACCTCGACCTTGATCTTCGGAACCATGTTCGTGGAGTATTCCGCGCCGCGATAGATCTCGGTCTGGCCCTTTTGCCGACCGAAGCCCTTCACTTCGCTCACCGTCATGCCGGCGATCCCCAGGCCGGAGAGGGCTTCACGCACCTCGTCCAGCTTGAACGGCTTGATGATTGCCATGATGAGTTTCATGCTGCCCCCTTGAGTGGTGTGCAGACATAGCCAAGCAGGAACCGTGCCAAATCGATAATGAAGGTTAAAGCGGCTTAAGGGGCATGTCGGCCGTGCTGCGGCGCACAAAATTTGGGCAGGCGCAAACCGGCGCCTAAATTTTAGGCAGAGAGAGTCATATCAATGCGATGACTCTACGGAACGCGGCGGCGCTGGATTCGATGCAGGCCCCGTGTCCAAGCCGGCCACCCCCAGGCATTCGCCTGAGCGCCGCGCGGTGAGGCCATCAATACGCTCCTGTCCGGCCAGGGAGGAGCCTCAGATCGAGCGCGGCCGCGCCTGGCGATAGCTCCCCAGCAGCCGCACCCATTTGGTGTGGAAAGCCAGTTCCTCCAGCGCCCGGTCGACGGCCGGATCGCCTGGCATGCCCTCGATATCGGCGTAGAACTCCGTCGCCGAGAAACTTGCTCCGCGCTGATAGCTCTCCAGCTTGGTCATGTTGACGCCGTTGGTCGCGAAGCCGCCCATCGCCTTGTAGAGCGCGGCGGGCACATTCTTCACCTCGAACAGGAAGGTCGTCATGACCGGGCCTGCCGCCGGATCGGGCATGCGCGGCTCGCGCGACAACACGACGAAGCGCGTCATGTTATCGTCGCTGTCCTCGATGTTGCGGTCGTGGATATGGAGCCCGTAGAGTTCGGCGGCGAGCGGCGGGGCGATCGCGGCGGCGCCGGGCTCGCGCACTTCGGCCACGAGCGCGGCGGCACCGGCCGTGTCCGCATAGACAATCGGCCGGATGTTGCGTGCGCGCAGATATTTTCGGCACTGGCCGAGCGCCTGCACATGGCTGAGCGCGCTCACCGGCGGCGTCTCGTCCACGCTCATCAGCGCATAATGGATCGGCAGAAAATATTCGTCGATGATGTGGAGGCCCGATTCCGGCAGCAGGAAATGCATGTCGGCAACGCGCCCGTGCAGCGAATTCTCGATCGGGATCATCGCCCGGTCCGCCCGCCCCTCGCGCACGGCGTCCAGCGCATCCTCGAAACTGAAGCAGGGCAGCGGCAGTCCGTCCGGCGCATAATCGGCGCAGGCGAGGTGCGAATTGGCACCCGGAGCGCCCTGAAACGAAATGGCACGCGCGGGCGCGCGCGAGGCGGCGTCCGTCATGTCCGCGACGAGGCGCCGCGCGGGAAGGGGATAATTGTCCATCGGTCGCTGCGCTTAGGG